>CAMYLL010000034.1 GCA_947259235.1 uncultured Pseudodesulfovibrio sp.
GTTCACCGCACTCCGGACACACCATGTCCCGTTCCTCGAACCCGGACTGCCACTCCTCGAAAACGGACTGGCAGCTGCGGCATTGATATTCGTAGATGGGCATAGCAAAGCCCCCTAGGACTTCAATGGTTGAGATCGTTTGGAAAACCGGTACTACGCCTTGGCCTCGGCCTTGGCTTCACGGATGCGGGCCTTGATCGCCTTCTTGCGACGCTGACGCCTGCGGTCCAACTCTTTCATACGCTCATGTTTCTTGTGACGTGCCATTTCGGCCTCCTTGGATATTTCAGCCCCGTAAGGCTTTTCTTTCTTGCGAGCCGCATCTCATATAACAATTGAGATCGCTTTGTCCAGCCCCGGCGAAAAGGAATTTCCCTTGACGCGACCGCTCAGGATGACCATATTCCCACTCCAACGCCACCAATCATGAGGATAAAGATATGATCAGAAGCGTCAGTGTTAAGAGCGCCGTCAAGGATGCCGTCGAAATATTCCAGTTTGACCTGTGGCTGCGGTTCTACTTCGTCCAGAAGAAGAACGACGAGCTGTGGATCGAGATTCCCGACGAGGTCATGGCCCAGATCAAGGAAGATCATCCTGCCCTGCACCGCCTCGCCGACCTCGTCAACGATGCGGTCATCGATTACAAGCGGGCCCAGGAAAACGTCTGCTCCTACGTTGGAGCGCGCCTGGACGGGCAGAAATACGAGGCCACCGTCCTGCCCAAGGTCTTCGACAGTTCGGCCTTCAAGGTCGAAATGTACATTTTCAATCTCTGGATGAAGATGCACGAAAAATATCTGGAAGAGGACTACCTCAATTTCAACGAGTGGCTCGAAATGTACGACGGCTGGAACTCCCTCGACGAGGTCAAGGAGTACCGCGCCAAGCTGGTGGAAAGCGGTACCGACCCCGCAACGCCCACCTGCACCACCACCCAGTAGCCGCCCCCGGAGACTGTCGCAACGCAAAGCCCCCCGGAATCGTCGATTCCGGGGGGCTTTGCGTTGCATGACGCCAGCGATGGAGGACACGGATCACTTGCGGGGCGGCTTCCCGTCGTCCCGATCCCTGTCGCGAGGCTTGCGCTCCACTCCGGTGACGGTCCCGTCCCTGCCCTTGATGACGATCCGGCCGCCCGGCGTGCCGTCTTCGACCTGTTTATCCCGGCCGCCTCGTTCGCCTCGGTCCTGCTGTCCGTTTCCCTCGCCCGGCTGGGCAAAGGCGAGCAGCCCGGCCACAGTCGGGCCGATGTCGGCTGCGGACGCGACCCTGTCGCCCCCCTGTCCGGGAGTGACCCCGGTCACGGGATTGGCAAAGGCCGGCTGAACGGCCAGAGCAAGCAGCAGGGCCGTGATGATACTCTTCATGAAATGCCTCCGAAGACAATGGTAGCAAGCCGTGTGCCGAACCGGCGATCGCGGTACGCGGCGGTTCGACGGCCGGAACGCGGCCCGGCAAGCGCAAAAGTGCGCATCACCGGACACCAGTGGGCGCACGGTTCGCACACCGGCAGAAGGCTACCCGCGCCTGACGCGCCATGTCAATGTCTCTGGCGCAGACCGTAATCAAGATACAGGCTGGACACGGCCTCGTCCACAGCGCTGACGCCCCGGTCGTCTCCCGGCTCCACAAGCCCGACGAACTTGAGCATGCCGGTGCTGGTGTAGACAATATAGACTATCGTGGTCATTCGACCGCCGTTGACGGCGACTCCCTCCATTTCCAGACGCAGCATGTTCGTGCGTTCGCAAAAGCTCGCCCGGATCAGCTTCGGACATGACATTGCACTGCCCGCAGCCCGTCCCGGCTCCGCCCGCTTCAACCCTTTGACCACGAACCGGTTGAAGTTGCCAATGGTATCCTTGGACACGACCCGTCCGTGCAGCTTGGATACGAGCAGGCAGACCCGCGCCGGAGCGTCCAGCACATAGCCCGCCTCCCAGCCGTCCTCAAGGGCGGCCACCCCGTCCTGAAAGGGACTGAATCCTGACAATGCGACCTCGGGCACTTCGGTCCAACCTCCGGGCAGCCAGATGGTATAGCCCAAGTCCTGATTGTAATACGGCAATGACGCAGACGCAGGGGACGGCAGAAGGACGATGGCCGCAAGCATCACGGAGAAAAGTTGAAAGGGCATTATAAACCTCTGCTTCACGGTTGCGAAGCAGTCAGAGCAGATTTTCACGATACCCCGGACCGGATGTGAAGGCAAGCCCGCCATTTCCCCTGGCCGTCATGCCGGAGCATAAAGCCCGCACCGCACGCAATATCATGCAAGCCCTTTTCATAATCACATTTTTTTCGTATAAGGAAAGTTACGTGACACTATACACCTCTTGGGAGATCGACATGATGAAAAGCTACACCTGCATTGTTGAAGGCAAGGTCACCGGCGGCAACTTCCAGTCCTGGGTACTCGACGCCGCCCAGCTTCTCGGCCTCAAAGGCTGGGTGCGCAACATCGAAAACGGCAAGGCCGAGATACTCCTTCAGGGCGACGCCCAGGCCTACGCCACGTTTCGCGAACGGCTGAACGCCGAGGCTCCTGTCCCCGACCTGAAGAATATCACATGTACCGTCATCGATTACGACAAGGTCCATGAACATTTCGAGGTGCGCGGCTAGCGCCCCGGCATTGATGACCACCCGGGCCTGCGCCCGGTACGAATGAACAAGCGGCCGTCGGCCAACCGTGGGCACGCAGTCCATGGTTGGCTGTCGGCCGTTGCCGTCCTCTCCGGACAACGGTGATCCCATGCCCAAGGCCCGCGGACTGAACATAGCGACCAAACTCCTGCTCTGGGCGTGCGCCCTTATTGTAGTCTTTATGGCCACCACGGCCTTTCTCTTCCGCCAGGTCCGCCGCGACGCCGAGGTGGCAAACCGCATAGTCGACGTCAACCACGACGCGGACTCCGCCATCCAGCGCATGCTTGAGCGGCTCTACAGTGTGCAGGACAACATCCGCCGCTACCGGCTCCTGGGCAACCAGGACGCCGTGCGATTCATCGTCGAAGACCTGACCCGGTTCGGCGAGATTCTCCACGCGACCCTGGAGAAACACCCCGGCTACGCCGACGAATGGAAGGAACTCAGCCGCGAATACCAGATCACCCTGACCCCGGGAACCACGGCGGGCGAGACGCTGGCCCCGGACGCCACCGTTCTCGAATGGTCGGACATCCTGGAGCAGAGCCTGCTCGACAACCAGGCGGACATGGAGGCGGCCCTGACCGAGCTCCACGACTCCGGCCGCCGCGCAGCGGACATCGGCCTTTACGGGCTGATCCTGTGCCTCGCCCTTGGAGTTGGCGGCAGCCTGACCCTGGCCTATCTGCTCAACCGGTCCCTGGCCGAGGTCCGGCGCGGCCTGCGCGGCCTGGGCAAGGGCGACACGGTGCGCGACGTGCGGGTGCTCTCCGGCGACGAGCTGGGCGAGCTGGGCGTGGCCTTCAACGCCATGGCCGAACGCCTGCGGCGCGAAGAGCGCATGCGCGCCGATTTCATTGCCATGCTCAGCCACGAGGTCCGCACCCCCCTGACCAGCATCCGCGAGTCGGTGGACCTTGTGGGCTCCGGCGCGCTCGGCGCGGTCAGCGAACGCCAGCAACGGTTCCTGTCCATTGCGGAAAAAGAATCGGTGCGCCTCTCCGACCTGCTGACCCGGCTGATGACCGTTTCGCGCATGGAGTCCCAATCCCTGGACCTGTCCCCTCTGGCAACAGACTGTGCCGAGCTGGCGACCTCCGCCCTGGAACGACTGGCCCCGACGGCCCAGGCCAAGGGCATCACTCTTTCGCCCGCCCTGCCCGACTCTCCCGTGTCCTGCGTCTGCGACCCGGCCCATGTGCAGCAGGTGCTGCTCAACTTGATCGGCAACGCCATCAAGTTCAGCCCCCGGGACGGTGTCGTGAACATCGGGCTTTCCATTGAGGGTGACTCGGCCGTCTTTCGCGTCACCGACGCCGGACCGGGCATCCCGGAGCCGCAGCACGACATGATTTTTTTGAAATACTACCGCGATCCGAGCGTGCGGGACAGCGTGGACGGCGCCGGGCTCGGCCTGGCCATCGCCCGGAACATAGTCGAGGCTCACGGCGGACGCATGCATCTTGAGAGCGCGCCGGGACACGGCTCCACCTTCAGCTTCAGCCTCCCTCTTCAGGGCCCGGAGAAAACCCGATGACCAACACGCACATCCCCACCATCCTCGTGGTTGACGACGACGAGAACATCCTTCAGGTGCTGGAGGCCAGACTCCTCTCCGCCGGGCTGAGCCCGCTCATGGCCGACAGCGCGGAGACCGCCATCGAGATGCTGGCCGGGGAGCCGGTGGATCTGGTCGTCTCCGACGTCAAAATGCCGGGCATGGGCGGCCACGGCCTGCTCAAGGAGATTCTCGAACACTGGCCCCATATCCCGGTCATCATGCTCACGGCCCACGGAACCATCCCCGACGCCGTCGGATCCATCCAGGCCGGAGCCGCGGACTACCTGACCAAGCCCTTTGACGGGAAGGAGCTGGTGCGCCGCATCCGGGCAATCCTCGAATCGAACCAGCCGGAAAGGGGCGTTGCCCCCGACGCACCGCCCCTGCCGACCACCACGGGCCTCTGGGGCGGTGAGGCCCCCGCCATGGCCCGGTTTCTTTCACTGCTCGAACGCGTCGCCAGGTCCACGGCCAACGTGCTGCTCTACGGCGAATCGGGCACGGGCAAGGAGAAGGCCGCCCGCTACCTCCACGAGGCCAGCCCCAACAACGGCGGTCCCTTCGTGGTGTTGGACTGCGGCTCCACCCAGCCGACCCTGCTCGAAAGCGAACTGTTCGGCCACGTCAAGGGATCCTTCACCCACGCGGTCAAGGACAAGAAAGGACTCATAGAGGAAGCGGACGGAGGCACTCTTTTTCTGGATGAGATCGGAAACATCTCCCCGGAGATGCAGACCCGGCTGCTTCGCTTTCTCCAGGAGGGAACCATCCGACGGGTGGGTGACACGCGGGAGCGACAGGTCCGCTGCCGGGTTGTGGCCGCCACCAACGCGGACCTGCCCGGAAAGGTCCGTACCGGGGACTTCCGCGAAGACCTCTACTACCGGCTCAAGGTGGTGACCCTGACCATCCCCCCCCTGCGAGACCGTGCGGAGGACATCCCCTTGCTGGCGCGACGGTTTGTCGACGCGTTGAGCAACGCGCAGGGACGTCCCGCGCCCGGCCTCTCGACACAGGCAATGAACCGGCTGACTAGCCACGCCTGGCCAGGCAACGTCCGGGAGCTCAAACACACCCTGGAGGCCGCCCTCGTCTTCTGCTCCGACAGCAAAATAGATGCGGCCGACCTGCAACTGGACCCCATGCCCGGCGCCCCCACCGATCCAACGCCCCGCGCACAAACACGTGCTCTGTCCCTCGACGAAAGCGAGCGGCTGGCGATCATCCAGGCCCTGGCCGCCAATGGCGGCGTGAAGAAGGACGCGGCCGATGCCCTGGGCATCAGCCGTCGGGCCATCCACTACAAGATTAAAAAATATGGTATCGGCGAAACCAACAACTGATACCCGTTACTATTTTCATTTTTGACCCACCTACGGACTTGCAAGAGGCTCGTCCGATAGTATAGAGATAGAGACTCGGCTTTTGCCGGGAATTGCGTGTATTTCAGGGGAGCATCAAATATGGCCGAAAGCAACATCCTGCTCGAATCCGGTACCAACGAGGTCGAGATCGTCGAGTTCTACCTCGACGAGCAGCGGACTGCAGGAGAATACCGCGGGTACTATGGCATCAACGTAGCCAAGGTGCTGGAGATTCTCCAGATGCCGGAGCTGACCGACATGCCGGAGGTGTCCCACCCGGCCGTGCTTGGCGCGTTCAACCTGCGCCAGGAGATCATCCCGCTCATCGACCTGGCTGGCTGGCTGGGCAAGAAGCGCAACGAAAAGGAACCGCCCAAGGTCATCGTCACCGAGTTCAATAGAACCAAGAGCGCCTTCCTCGTCTCCGGGGTGACGCGCATCCACCGCATCAACTGGAACGAGGTCGAGGCCCCCACGGGCTACGTTTCGTCCCTGACGGTCAACTCCATCACCGGCGTGGTCAAGTTCGCCAAGCGAATCGTCTTCATCCT
Organism: uncultured Pseudodesulfovibrio sp.; assembly: GCA_947259235.1. Lineage (GTDB taxonomy): Bacteria > Desulfobacterota > Desulfovibrionia > Desulfovibrionales > Desulfovibrionaceae > Pseudodesulfovibrio. The sequence continues at coordinate 6,129 of CAMYLL010000034.1, forward strand.
GGACATGGAGAAGATCTGCATGGACCTCAACCCCGAGCCGCCGTTGATCCAGGAGCCGACCGAGGAGATTCGCCGGTCGATCAAGCAGCGGCAGATCAAGGCACTGGTGGCCGACGATTCCACCATGGCCCGCAAGATGATCACCGGCATCCTGGAAAAGGCGGGCTTTGTGGTCCATGCGGTGGAAAACGGCGAACAGGCCCGGCAATACATGATCCAATGCAACCGCAAGGCGCAGGAGAGGAACCTCCCGCTCCAGCAGTATGTGGACGTCATCGTCTCCGATATCGAGATGCCCATCATGGACGGCCACACGCTGACCCGCTCCCTCAAGGAAGACCCGGATTTCAGACCCATTCCCGTGGTTCTGTGCTCGTCGATCATCACGGAAACCCTCCACCACAAGGGAATCGCCGTAGGCGCGGACGAACAGGTGTCTAAGGCCGAACTCGGCGACCTCGTCCCGAAAATTTACGCCCTGCTTGAACAGGCCGTGCGCGCATAAGCGCCGCCAACCCCCACGAGATCGAACCCCCTCCATGAAAATAAAATCCGCCGACAAGTTCTTTTCATATCTCGGCAAGCAGTATCCCGTGATGTGCGCGTCCGGAGCCTTTCCTCTCATGCCGCCCGTCACCGCCTCGGCCCAGTGGCTGGACCGCTTCGACGATCTCTCCCGCAAAGGCATCGCCAAGCACGTCACCCGCCTCTCCTCCTTCAAGAAGGAGTTTGAGAGCGAGGCTGCGCGGGCCGACGCCCCGGAGCGGTGGGCCCTGCTCGCCCTGGCCCGCAGCGCCGCCTGCGCCATCGCCGAGCTGGACGGCATCAGAACCTGGGAAAAAGCGCCTGAGCTGTACCTTCAGGTAGCCTTCAGCGGCCTGGAGCAGGCCGTGGACATGCCGAGCAAGACGCAGTCCGCCCTGGAAAAACGCTTCATCAAGCGACTCAAGGCAATCCCGGCCCTGCTGGCCCACGCCCCGAACAACATCGAGACCATCAGCCCCACCTCGCGCGCCTTTACGCAGACCATGATCCGTGACTGCGCACGCTACCTGACCGGGCTGGGCGAGAGCGACCTGGGACGCACAGGCAAGACCCCGCGTCTTCTGAACGACTGTCTGGCCGCCCTGCGGGACTACGACCGCTTTGTCGCATCCCATCCCGAGGTCCCGGAGACCGAGGGTATGTCATTTAACCTCATGGCCTCCGGCGTGCTGGGCACTGACCGCTCCGCTGCCGAGATTTTTTCCATGGCCCGGGACGAGTTCGCCCGCCGCAGCGAGGCCCTGCGCCGCCTTGAGCCGGAGCTGGGGGCCAACTGGCGAGACGCGCTGGCCGCCTATGACGGCCCGGCGGAGAAAGACGCCGAGCCCCTCGACGCCGTAGTTCGCGAGATTCACCGCCTACGCGCCTTCGTATACGATACAGCCCTGCCCGGCGTGTTCGCGGACGCCGCCCTGCGCATTGATCCGCAGCCACTCCACCTGGCGTCCACGCTGCGCCCCATCCATTACGACCCGGCCCTGGGCGCCTGGCCCAACGAGCCTTCCCGTTGCTACGTGAGCCCGCAGATGTTCACCGGGCGCGGTTTCCGGGACGATCCGTCCAGGCTCGCCCGGATGCGCCGGGAGTATGTCTTCATGACAGCCCGTCAGACCTATCCGGGCCGCCATCTGCTCAACTCGCAACGGCGGACCCTGACCGATTCGCCTCTCTCGCAGGTCATCAACCCGCTGTTCATGGCGGGCTGGAACGCCTTTGCCGAGAATCTGCTCGACGAGCTGGGCTATCTCAAAAATCCATTGGACCGCCTTGTCCATCACCGGCGCGGACTCAGCGAGGCGGCCATGGCCATGATCGACGCAGGGCTTGCCGTGGGCGACCTGGACCAGGACCGCTGCATCGCCATCCTCGCGGACGCGGGATTTTCCAAAGACGAATCGCTGAACAGGATTCGCGCCGTGCGCCTCGCCCCTGCCAGCCGGGTCATGTCCGTCCTCGGGCTGCACGAGATACAGACGCTGCGACAGGATTCGGGCATGGAGCTTGGCGCGTTCTGCACCGCCCTCTTCGCCAACGGCCAGCTCCCCTTCCAGGCCCTGACCGAAGCCATCAAGGCCTGATCGCCCGGCTCGGGCACGCTCCCCTGCAACACCAGGCCAGGACGGGCACGAAAAGAACACCCCCGCGCCAGAGTGTGGCGCGGGGGTGTCCTTTTCGTCTCGGCGCGGAGGGCGTTCCCTCGGCGCAGCCTGCCTGACTCAGCCGAAACGGCCTATCTCCGAAAGATGGGTGACCCGGACCAGCTTGACACGGCCGGAGAAAAGCTCGACCTGGGAAAGATTCTCGCGGAAGAAATCGACCAGGGGCCTGTCGAGCTTGCCCTGCGCAGCCTCGGCGTCGAGTATCTTGATGGCCTCGGCGCGTGTGAAGGCGGGCTTGTAGTGTCGCTCCTGGGTCACTGCGTCATAGATGTCGACTATGGCCATGATACGGCTCTGCACCAGGATTTCGTCGCCCTTGAGCTTGTCCGGGTAGCCGCTTCCGTCCATGCGCTCATGGTGCTGCCTGATGATGGCCAGCATGTTGGCGTAGCCTTCCTGCAGGGGAATGTGCTGGAGAATGCGCTCGCTTTCGGCCGGATGTCTCTCGATCTCCTTGCGTTCGTCCCTGGTCAGGTTGCCGTAGGTCAGGAGCAGCGCGTCGAGTTCATCCTCGTAGAGCAGGGGCATCGGTGCTCCGCCAACGGCCCAGTCCTGACTCCCCAGTATCCTGACAAACTCAAGGTCCTCGCTGCCGGGGGTCATGGAGCGGTTGATCCTTTCGATCCGCTCGAAGGCCTCGACCCAGTCGAATTCCGAGGTCTGGCCATGGAGCTGGAACCTGGCCCGGAGCACGTCCATGCGCCGCGCCGGGAGCCGGGAGTCCTTGGTCAGCACGTCTTCCTTGATGCCTATCTTGCCTACGTCGTGCAGAATTCCGGCATAATAAATCTCGCGCAGGTCAAGGTCGGAAAAACAGGCTCCCTGCTTTTCGTTGAGCAGGTGGGCAAAGGCCACGGCCAGATGGGCCACGCGCTCGGAATGGCCTGCGGTATAGGGGTCCCGGGAGTCGATGGCTTCCGCAAGTGCCTTGAGGATGGCGTTCATGAGCGTCTGCACGCCTTCGAAGTGAAAGGCATTGCTCACGGAAATGCCGGCAACAGAAGCCAGGGTTGCCAAGCTCTTGCTGTGGGCCGCCTCGAAAATGCCCGTGCTGTCCGAGGCCAGGATGAGCATGCCCTCGCACCGGTTGGGCGACATGATGGGAATGATGGCCATGGAGCCGAGCTGTTCCAGTTCACCGCCCCAGCGGCTGTCCTTGTCCAGATCATTGACGATCTCACCGCGCCCGGCATGGGCGACCTGGGCAAAGAGCTCGCTATCGGCGACTAGCTGGAGATCGCTGTCCTCTGAAAAACCGAACTGGACGGCCAGACGGAAGCGGTTGCTGCCCGGCTCGGAAAGAAAAACCATACCGAACTCGCCGGGATAGTTCTCGCGGCGACACTCGTTGATGAAGGCATCCACCACGTCGCGCATGCGCAAAGACGTGTTGATGACCGGAACCGAACGATGGAGCAATGCCAGCTCCCGGTACTTCGAGAGGGCTTCCTCGGCGATGGAACGGCGGGCGCGCTCCATGTCTATCAGCTCCTGGATGGAAAAGGCGACAAAGGCAAGCAGCCGGTTGTTCTGCTCTGCGGCTTCCGGCTTGGTCTCGGGAACGCGCATTCGCACCTCGCCGCAGTGCCCCGCGTCAAACAGGAGTGGCGAGCAGAAGACATCGGGCCGCTCCGTCTCGAAATTGGACAGGGACTCCGTTCCCTCCACCAGCACCACCTCGCCCTCGTAGGCGATGGCTATGGGACAAGCGCTCCCCGTAAGCTCGAAGGCCTTGCGCAGAAGATTGCGCAGGGCTCCGGGGCGAATGTACTTTTTAAGCGGCGTCATTGAAGCGATGTGTCGGCAGGTTCATGATACCGCGAATCAAAGACCCAGCAGTTCTTTGGAGACCTTGAGAATCTCATCGGGATCGAAGGGCTTGGTCATATACATCTTGGCACCGAGTTCGAGCCCCTGCTTGCGGTCCACCTCCTGGCCCTTGGCCGTGAGCAGAATGATCTTCACGTCACCAAGGTTGCCGTCGTCCATGACGATGCGGCAGACCTCGTAGCCGTTCATCTTCGGCATCATGATGTCCAGAAAAACCAGGTCCGGTCGTTCATTCCTGATGAACTCCAGTCCTTCCTCGCCATCCGAGGCGGTGAAGAGTTCGACGTTGTACTCGTCCTCAAGCTCCTCAAGCGTCTGCTCAAGCAACATCTTGATGTGGACCTCGTCATCCACGATGAGAATTTTCTTTGCCATTTCACAACTCCTTCAAACCAGAATGAAAAGTCCTTCGAGCAAACGCCAGCCCGCATCCAACCGTTCCAGCCCTACAGTATGCCGTCTACGCTGCGGCGGCAACCCCGTTATACCGTTTTCGGCTTGTGGTTTCGCGCCGGGAGAATGACCACCGATACCTCGGGCAGGCGGGACAGCGCGTCGATATCCAGCCCTTCGGTCAGTTCCGCCGGGATGAAGATCGTTCCCTTGAACCCGCTCTCCACATGATGCCATATTTCCTCGGGGGGGCAATAGGTCGTGTCCTCGGGGCAAAAAACCGTCAACCCCTCGAAAGTCATGTCGTCCACATCGCCCAGAACAAGACAGGACCGGCGAACATCTTTGTTGAGTAGCAGCGCGCGGACGATCTCCACCAGCCGCTCCTCGTCCACAGGTTTGGTCAGGGCCACGTCGCCCCCGGCGGACACGCCGTCGCTCAGGGCCGAAAGGACCAGGATCGGAATATGCCGGGTGAACGGATTGTGACGCAGGCAACGGATGGCCGTGCGCCCGTCCATATCGGGCATCATCAGGTCCATGGTGATCAGGTTGGGCATGTGCTCGCGGGCCATGATCAGGGCCTCTTCGCCGGTGGCGGCCAGCTTGACGCGGAATCCGTATGCCTCGAAAAACTCGGTGAAATAACGGCCAATGGTGGCGTCGTCGTCCACCACCAGGATGAGCGGAGACGCGTGGCTCTCGCCCGGCCCGCGCATGAGCATGGCGGAGTCGGGCTCCGGCTGGTACTCCCGGCAGGCAGCAAGTGTCTCGGGCGGCACGTCCGCCTTGGCCTCGAAGGTCGGGATGTTGAAATAAAAGACACTGCCCTTGCCCAGCTCGCTCTCGACCCAAATGCGGCCGCCGTGATGCTCCACTATCTGGCGGCAGATGGCCAGTCCGAGGCCCGTGCCCGAGGGCTTTTCTGTCAGAGTATCGCCCACCTGCTTGAACTTGTCGAAGATATCTTCGATGGACCGCCTCGGGATGCCCGGCCCCTGGTCGGAAACCGAGACAAGCACGCTGTCGCGGTCCAGATGCACCCGGCAGACCACCGGGCCGCCGCCTGAGAATTTTACCCCGTTGGATATGAGGTTGACCAAAACCTGAACCAGCCGGGCGTGATCGCCGCGAACCGGCGGCAGATTCAACTCCACATCCAGACGCACCTCAACATTCTCGGCGCTCCAAAGCCCCCGGGTGGAGTCCACAGCCTGACGGGCCACGTCGCCCATGAACACCGGCTTGTCGCCCCACAAAAGCTCTCCCGCCTCCATCTTGGCGATGTCCAAAACGTCGTTTATCAGCTCTGTCAGCCGTTCAGCTTCGGTCACGATGATGCCGATGTTCTCATGCACCTGGGTCGCCACCTTCATGGAGTCCTGACGGTCGGCCAAAGAGGGTAGCACGGACTGTTCCAGTTTTTTTCTGATGATCTTGGCAAAGCCGAGAACAGAGGTCATGGGCGTTCGCAGCTCATGCGAGACGGTTGAGATGAAGTCCGTCTTGAGCTGGTCCAGCGCCTTCTCGTGAGTAATGTCACGCAGGAGCACAACCCCGCCCAGGCACTGGTTCACAGGCTCGACAACCATGATTGAGGACGCCACGCCCTTGCCTGTGCGCCCGTTGCTTAAGGGAATCTCGGCGGACTGCACCGTTCCCTGGCAGCTACGCATGGCCAGGGCCAGATTCGAGACTTCCACCGGGAAGACATCGGTCACGGCAAAGCCCGTGTAATCCTTGTCGCCCAGGTCGAAAAACTCCCGCATGGACGGATTGATGACCGTCACGGCCCCGACCGGGCTGACCACGAGCAGGCCGTCTGCCAGGTTGTCGATGATGGCCGAGAGATAGACCATGTGCTCTTGCAGATCGCCCGTGGCTTTCCTGACCTCGCTCTCCATGTCTGAAAAGAGCCGGGCCAGTTCGCTGGCCATGGACCGCATGGTCCGCCCAAGGTGGCCCAGCTCATCGCGCGAAGTAATCTCTATGTCGGCCGAAAAATCATGGGAAGCGAGACGGTCCGCATACTCCGTAAGCTGGACCAGGGGCTGGGAGATTCGGCGCGTGACGAGAAAGAGCACACCGACGCAGGCAAGGAGGATGACGAACAGGAGCCCCTGCATCCGCATGACGGCGCTCCAGAAATACTTCCGTATCAGCTCCTTGTTCATGCCAACATGAACATAGCCGGCCACTCCGGCCAGAATCGGCTGGCAGATGTCGATGACATGGCCGAAGGGCTCGACGACCACCTCCGCCACGCGCGGGCCGTCCTTTGGCTCGAAGAGCGTGGCCAGACGCGGGGGCATTTCAGGCACGAAGGTGTGGGAAACCACCACGCGGTCCGCATCCATGACAAAGACGTAGGACACCCCCTCGATCTCGAGATACTGGTCTATCGTGGCCTGGACCGTGGCCGCGTCGCGGTTGAGGAGAATCTCCTGGCTTGCTCCGGCGATGGACTGGGTGATGGCCGACCCCTTGCTGATGTACTCCTGAACCATGCGGTCATAGAGCATATAGGCGGCCAGGGCGGACGTCAGCAGGGATATGACGCCGAAGAGGGCCACGGCGAGAAGGCCCGTCTTCTTGAAAATGGAGATGGTCCTCACTTGCGCCATGCTTCCCACTGCTCCTCACGAACGGGGACGAACGCGCCGTTTTCCACCGTGGTATAGTATACTTTGTCGAGACCCTGATGCCTGCCGGGGCCGAAGCGAACGGGCACGTCTATGCCCAGATCGACCTGCTCAAGCGACTGGGCCGCAGCGGCCAGACCCAGCTCCGGCGCCTCGGCGTATTTCTCGAGCACCCGGGCCATGACCTTGGCATCAAGATACCCCTCGAAACCCGCAAAACTGTACCTGAACGGCAGATAGCCGGTTTCGGCAACGGTCGGGGGGGCCGGGTTGACGGCGTCCATCAACTGCCGATACTCGCGCACGGCGGGCAGGCTCAGATCCTCGTAGCTCGGAACCACCTGGGAGTTGACCAGATCGCGCGTGTAGTCCCTCCCCCGCGCCACGCCCACGCGATCCAGACGGACCAGCATGTTTTCGCTCCCCACGAAGGAAAGATTGGCGATGGGCACGTCAAGCCCGGCGTCGCGGGCG
>CAMYLL010000035.1 GCA_947259235.1 uncultured Pseudodesulfovibrio sp.
TGGCTCCCATCTCCGCGCTGGAGGAGGCGGCCGCGTCCCTGGTTCTTTCGGCCATGGGTGGAGCCTGGATCGTCGTGGCCGCCTGGGGGCTGACGCTCCTGCTTTTGGGAATGGGCAGCCTTGTGGACATGAAATACGATGTCACAGTGGAGGACAACCTCGGCGCACGGCAGGTGCAGACCAAAATCAAGGTGCTTCAGCGCATTATCATCGTGGTGATCTGGCTGGGCGCCCTGGCCGGGGTGCTGATGCAGTTCGAGCGGTTCCGCATGCTCGGCGGCACGATGCTGGCCTCGGCGGGAGTGGCGTCCATCGTCCTCGGCCTGTCGGCCCAAAAGACCTTCGGTTCCATCATCGCGGGCATCCAGATCGCCCTGTCCCATCCCATCAACCTCGACGACGTGGTCATCGTGGAGGGCGAATGGGGCCGCATCGAGGAGATCACCTTCACTTACGTGGTGGTCAAGGTCTGGGACCTGCGCCGTCTGGTTGTGCCCATCACCTATTTTCTTGAAAAACCTTTCCAGAACTGGACCAAGAAAAGTGCGGAGATCATCGGCTCGGTTTCTCTGCATGTGGATTACACTACGCCGCTGGCGCCCCTGCGCCGGGAATTGGAGCGGCTGTGCAGCGAAGCGGGCGCGATCTGGAACGGCAAGACCTGCGGGCTCCAGGTGACCGAGGCTGGCCCCCAGACCATGACCGTTCGCGCCCTGGTCAGCTCGCCGGACGCGTCAAAGGCGTGGGAGCTGCGCTGCCAGGTGCGCGAGGGACTGATCGAGTTCATGCAGGCGAATTACCCCGAGTGCCTGCCCAGGCGGCGCGTGGTCGTGGACGAACCCGTTGCAGAGCGGGGGATTGGAGGCGGGGCGGCTGCGGAATTGACGCCCGAAGAGGCATAGCGAGTCGGACTGTGAAACAGTAAAAAGGGCCGCACCAGATGGTGCGGCCCTTGTGCCGTTGTCTTGAGCGGCTGCCCGCCTAGATGAACAGGGTTCCGATGCGGTCCAGGCGGATATCCGTGACAGAGCCCCAGGACCAGTAGATGACCAGGGCCTTGCCCACGATCTTCTCGCGCTTGACCGGGCCCCACCAGCGGGAGTCGTAGGAGCCCTCGCGGTTGTCGCCCATGACGAAGAACTCGCCTTCGGGCACGGTGAACGGGCCGAAGTTGTCCCGGACAGGCTCGGTGGTGTACTTGGTATGCCGGGTGTAGGGTTCGTCGAGGGGCTCGCCGTCGATGTAGACCACCTTGTCGCGGATCTCGATGGTCTCGCCGGGCAGGCCGATGACGCGCTTGATGAAGTCCTTGCTCTCGTCCTCCGGGAACTTGAAAACGATGATGTCGCCGCGCTCCGGATCGCCGGTGGCGTAGAGCACCTTGCCGTCCGTGGTGTCCAGAAACACCGTGGACGGGAGGCGGATGTCGTAGGCGAACTTGCTCACCAGCAGATGGTCGCCAATCTGGAGGGTGTCGAGCATGGAGCCGGAGGGAATCTTGAAGGCCTGGACCACGAATGCGCGGATGACGAACGCGAGCAGCAGGGCGACCACGACGGCCTCCACGGTGTCGCGGAATGATTTCAGGGAGTTTTGAGTCATGAATGTTCCTTGCGTAATTGGGTCGGCTGGCTGTGCAGCGGGCTGTCCGTCGCAGAGCGCCGTTCAAAAAAGCGGGTGCGGTGGGCGATTCACGGTCTGGGCCGGGGCGTTCGTGTCGAACGCGGGGATTTGATCACTTTCGCCGCCGCATGGCAACCCGCCATTTGCATCAGTTTTTTAATCCTCGTCCGACTTCAGGACAGAGAGGAACGCTTCCTGAGGGATTTCCACGTTGCCCATACGGCGCATGCGCTTCTTTCCTTCCTTCTGCTTTTCCAGGAGCTTGCGCTTTCGCGTGATGTCGCCGCCGTAGCATTTTGCGGTGACGTCCTTGCGGAAGGGGGCGTTACGCTCCTTGGCAATGATCTTGTTGCCGATGGCGGCCTGGATGACCACTTCAAACATCTGGCGCGGGATGGACCGCTTGAGCTTGAGGGCCAGGGAGCGGCCTATGCGGGCGGAGTTCTCGCGGTGAACGATGCAGGAGAAGGCGTCCACGGGGTCGCCGTTGATGAGAATGTCCAGGCGCACCAGGTCGGCCTGGCGGTAGTCGATGATCTCGTAGTCCAGGCTGGCGTAGCCCCGGGTGGAGGACTTGAGCTTGTCGAAGAAGTCGTACATCACCTCGGCAAAGGGCATCTCGTAGGTGATGACCACGCGGCTGGTGGTGATATAGGCCATGTTCTTCTGGATGCCGCGTTTTTCTTCGCACAGGGCCAGGACCGAGCCCACGAACTCGTTGGGCACGTGGATCTCCAGGCGCACGAAGGGCTCATGGATGGAGGATATCTTCGTGGGATCGGGCAGCTTGCTCGGGTTGTCGATGATCAGGCTCTCTCCGGTCACGGTCTGCACCTTGTAGATGACTGACGGCGCCGTGGTGATGAGCTTGGCCTCGAACTCGCGCTCCAGCCGTTCCTGAATGATCTCGATATGCAGCAACCCCAGGAAGCCGCAGCGGAAGCCGAAGCCCAGGGCCTGGGAGGTCTCGGGCTCGTAGCTGAAGGCGGCGTCGTTGAGCTGGAGCTTTTCCAGCGCGCCCTTGAGGGTCTCGTATTCGGAAGGCTCCACGGGATAGAGGCCGGAGAACACCATGGGCTTGACCGGCTTGAAGCCGGGGTACGGCTTTGCCACGGGGTTGTTTGCCAGGGTGATGGTGTCGCCCACCGGGGCGTCGCCCAGCTCCTTCATCGAGGCGCACAGGAAGCCGACCTCGCCCGCGCTCATGGTCTTGATGTCCACGGCCTCGGGCATGAACGCGCCGAGCCGGGTGACCTCGAACCGCTTGCCGGTGGAGAATATCTTGATGGTGTCGCCCTTCTTGATGGTCCCGTCCAGGATGCGGAAGAGGACCACGACGCCCTGGTAGGAGTCGTACCAGGAGTCGAAGATGAGGGCCTTGAGCGGGCCGTCCGGGTCGCCCTTGGGCGGGGGAAGCAGGTTGATCACGGCGTCGATGACCCGCTGCACGTTGAGGCCGCTCTTGGCCGAGACCATGAGCGGGTCGGAGCAGTCCAGGCCGATGATGTCCTCGATCTCCTTGGCGATGCGCTCGGGCTCGGCGCTGGGCAGGTCTATCTTGTTGAGCACCGGGATGACTTCGAGGTCGTTGTCCAGGGCGAGATAGACGTTGGCCAGGGTCTGGGCCTCCACGCCCTGGGTGGCGTCCACCACCAGCAGCGCGCCCTCGCACGACGACAGGGAGCGGGAGACCTCGTAGCTGAAGTCCACGTGGCCGGGGGTGTCGATGAGGTTGAGGATGTATTTTTCGCCGTCGGCCGTGGTGTAGGGAATGCGCACGGTCTGCGACTTGATGGTGATGCCGCGCTCGCGCTCCAGCTCCATCTTGTCGAGGTACTGCTCCTTCTTGGCGCGGTCGGTGACCATGCCGGTGATCTCGAGAATGCGGTCGGCCAGGGTCGACTTGCCATGATCGATATGGGCGATGATGCTGAAATTGCGGATTTTATCTGTCTTGCTCATGTGTCACTTTGTTACGCGGGGTTTCGGGGCGTCGGGCATGAGGCCAGACCCCATCCTCGGGCGCGTGGAGAAGTCTTTAAAGGATTTGGGGAGGGTTGTCTAATATATATAATAATGGCCGGGCGGCCGGCGGCCGGGGATTGGTCCTGGTGGAGCCTCGGGCACAGCCATCGCAATGACGGTCCGCATTTGCGCGACCGTCAGGCTCGTTGCGTCGAGGCGTACGGCGCAGCGGCGAGAAGGGATTGGTGCGAGGTGTCCTTTTGTGAGAGCGCGGCCGATTGGCTTCAGCGGGAGGAACGGACCCACTGCTCCGCCTCTTTCATGGAGCAGAATGTCCGGACTTTCCAGCGGGAGGAGTTCATGGCGGCTTCATACGTTTCAGCGACATTCACGGCTTCCTCACTTGTGGCGACAACGGCGACAACCAGGTTCGGGTTGCTCAGTGCCGCGGCTTCGTCCATGGCCGCGGCTTCGTCAAAGACTTCATTCGTGACGTGGAATTGCCTGACGTCCGAGATGTCGACTATCTGGTAGCGCAGATCGTCAAATCGCGGATCTCCATAGATATCAAGATTGGCTTGTATGACGTCGTCATTCGTAAGAATGTGATGAAACGTCCAGATTATTCCATCAGGCTTCCAGCTGATGCTATAGGGCATTGTCTCAACTCCTATGAGTATGGTGATCATTATTTTTCACACATGCTGAAAGAAGAGTAAAGTCTCCATCCGCTCGCTGGAGGGAACCGGCGACACGGTTGAGACGCTGGAGAGGCATTCCGTGGGCGTTACGTAGTTCTTCATGCTCAGAAATCTGGCATTTCTTGAGTCGTAACAGACTGCTGCCCGGGTCGACGAAAAAGGCCCCGCGCTGGCGGGGCCTCTGGTTTCCTACGGGGCCGGGATGCGCGGCCGCGCCCCTCAGGCGGCGGCCTGTTCGGTGGCCTTCCGGTAAGCGACGATGTCGTCCACGGTACATACGGGCATGCCGTGCTTGTGCGCAAAGGTTACGATTTCCGGCAGGCGGGCCATTGAGCCGTCCGGGTTGGTCAGCTCGCACAGCACGCCGCAGGGGGCCAGGCCCGCCAGGCGGGTCATGTCCACGGTGGCCTCGGTGTGGCCGCCGCGCTCCAGCACCCCGCCCGGCCGGGCGCGCAGGGGGAAGACGTGGCCGGGGCTGGCGATGTCCGCAGGGGCGGCGTTGTCCGATGCCGCGGCCAGGACCGTGGTGGTTCTGTCGGCGGCCGATACCCCGGTGGTCACGCCGTGCGCGGCCTCGATGGAGACCGTGAACGCGGTCTGATAGCGGCTGGCGTTCTCCTGAACCATCATGGGCAGGTTCAGGGAGCGGATCTTCTCGTCCGTCATGCAGAGGCAGACGATGCCGCTGCACTCGCGGATGAGCATGGCCATCTGGCCGGGGGTCAGGGTTTGGGCGGCGAAGATGAGATCGCCTTCGTTCTCCCGGTCCTCGTTGTCGGTGACCAGGATGCCTTGGCCATCGCGCAGGGCGGCCAGGGCTTTTTCGACGCGCTCGGCAGGGGTGCCGAACTGGTTGAGCAGGGACTGATCCATCGTGCATCTCCTTGTATATCAAGGCTATGAGTGAATCAGGGCGCAAGGACAGACAGCTTCCGGCGCGCGGAAAGGCGCGCGGGAACAAACAAGCGCCGGACGCGTGAACGCGCTCGGCGGCGGGTGTGGTACTGCCTCATTCTCTTTCATCCGGACTGTTACCGTCGGCCCCGGAGTCGCACCGGGTCTGCTGACCTCCCCCACCCGGGGGAGCGCTCGCGGGCTTTCCGGCCAAAGCCGGATCACCGCCGGTGGGGACTTCCACCCCGCCCTGAGAACAAGTGCGCGAATCAAAAGACAGATCGCGGCCTTTGTCAAGCGCGGAGGTCCGGGCCGGGGTCAGATTTTGACGGTCAGGGAAAGCGGGAGTGAAAAAGTGAAGACGCTGCCTCGGACCGGGCCGGGTTCGACCCATATCCTGCCGCCGTAGTGCTCGACGATCTCCTTGCAGATGGCCAGCCCAAGACCGGTGCCGAAGGATTGCGACGGCTGGCTCGCGCCGTGCCTGGCCTGGTAGAAGACGTCGAAGATGCGCTCCCTGTCCTCCGGGGCTATGCCGCTCCCGCTGTCTTCCACGGAGAAAAGGACCGCCTCTCCCTCGCGTCGGACGTCGACCTTGATGAAGCCCTGGCGCGTATGTTTGGCCGCGTTGGTCAGGAGGTTCATCAGCACCTGATGGATGCGGTCCTTGTTGACGCGCAGGATGGGCAGCGGCTGTATCACTTCCACGGCCAGGGTGATCCCCAACTGCTCGTCGAGCTGGCCGGAGAAAACGTCCGTGGCGTCGCGGACCAGCGTGGGGATGGTCACCTCCTCTTCCTGCCATACCATCTTGCCTGCTTCGAGCTTGCTGAAGTCGAGCAGGTCGTTGATGAGGCGGCCGAGCCGTTCGGCCTCCATCCGTATTATCCTGAAGTTGTCCTCGTGGGTCTCGACGTGCTCGCCGAGGCTCCCGTCCTGGTCGAGCAGGGGGCGGAACCGCTTCCTGAATGTCCGCTCCATGAGCTTGATGAACCCGAGGATGGAGGTCAGCGGGGTGCGCAGCTCGTGGGAGGCCGAGGAGAGAAAGTGGGACTTTGCCTGGTCCAGCCACAAAAGCTCGCGGTTCGCCTTGACCAGCTCCGCCGTGCGTTCCACGATCTTTTCCTCAAGGTCGTCATGGGCGGCCTGGAGGCGGGTCCTGTTCTCGTCGATCTGCCGGAGCATGGCGTTGATCTCCCGCGCCAGCTCCGCGATTTCGTCGTTGCCGTCTATGGTGACAGCGGCGGTGACAGCGGCGGTGACAGCGGCGGTGACAGTGGCGGAGGCGGAGTGGTCCAGGTTTCTAACCTGGGCGTTGAGCCGCTCCACGCGGGAGAGGACCCGTCGGCGAAGCAGGAAGAACATGAGCAGGCTGAAGGCGATGAAGACGGCAGCCACGAGCAGGAAGTTGAGCTTGGCTACGGTGCGTCCCTGTCTTGAGACGGAGCGCTCCTCGGTCACCGAGACGATGACCCCGGGCTTGCCCGCCACGTCCCGCAGCAGGGCGTAGGCGTCCACGATGTCCCCGTTTCTGGGCTTCACCAGATGGTCGTCGACGGTCAAACCCTTGAGCAGCGCCTTTATTTCCGGCGGCAGGGCGGGGCTGACGGGGTGAATTGCCAGGGGCAGCTCCAGCCGCGAGGCGATGGCCTTGATCATATCCTCGTCAAGCAGGCGGCCCATGACGATGGAACCGGCGGGCGGGCCGTGCCCGTCTGAAGTGAGGATGGGCTGCCGCGCGAAGAGCATCACCCCTTCGGGGAGCACCGTCAGGCCGCCCACGCCCGATCCGTCGTTTTTGATGGGAGGCAGCCCCGGGGCAAGACCCGCCCGCCGCATCCGGTTGAGCAGGGCAGGGCTCTCCGTCCCGTCCCGGGTCAGGGCGCGGCCAAAGATGATGCGGTCATGCGTGTCGGCGATGATGACGAGGTTGAGGCTCTGGTCGTCGAAGGTCCCGCTGCCGAGGTTGGATTCGACGTATGTTTCGTCGCCGCTGCCGGCGTATTCGTAGGTGTCGTCCCAGGAGGACCAGTCCAGCAGGAAGGTGTCCAGCCCGTCTATCTCGCGAACCAGCTCGTTCCTGGCCCTGCGGATGTCCGCAGCCACGAGGTCGCTTTCCAGCCTGTCGAAGCCATTCTTGACGATAAAGTTGCTCACATAGGATTCGATACCCAGGAATATCAGGGCGAGGGCAGCGATGCTGATGAAGGTGACTTGTCTGAGCTTCATGGCGATGGTCTTGCGGTTGTGGTGTCGCGCTGTGGGCCACGACGTAATTTTTGTCACAGGTCCCGGTTCGTCTGGGGCATCGGCGGCGTTGCCGGGGGATAGGTTCAATCTATCGGCTTTTGCCTGGGCGCACAATGCTCATCTATGCGCAAGGCGGGGAACTGACTTTCGTGTCGACGGGGGCGGGCCTTGCGAGGCGCGGCACAACGGGCCGGGCGCGATTGACGTCGGCTCTGCTGCGCATAGGCTCTTGCCCCCCTCGGGTTTATGGGGTAAGCGAACTGTCCATGCATGAAATGTCCATAGTACAATCCATCCTCGGCATCTTGCGCGAGGAAATGATCAAGCACGACGGTCACAGGCTCAAGAAAGTGGTCATCAGGAACGGCGCACTGGCCGGAGTGGTCACCGAATCCCTGCTCTTCGCCTGGGAGGCGCTGACCCCCGGGGGCGAGTTCGACGGCGCGAAACTCGAAGTCGTCGCGGTTCCCATCCGGGTGGCCTGCGGCGAGTGCGGCGAGGAGTTCAGCCCCGAGCACACCCGGTGCATGCCCTGCCCGAAATGCGAGGCGCTGCTCGGCCATACTGTCCTGCAAGGCAAGGAAATGCTCATCGATTCCATAGAGATCGATGACGAGTAAGCAACCAAAAGAGGAATCGCCATGTCACAAGTCACCATAGTCCGCAACGTACTCGAGGCCAACGACAGGCTGGCCGAGGAGCTGCGGGCCACGTTCAAGGCCAAGAACATATTGTGTCTGAACCTCATGAGTTCGCCGGGCGCGGGCAAGACCACGCTCCTGGAGCGGACCCTGACCGACCTCAAGGACGAGTTCAAGATGGCCGTGATCGAGGGCGACCTGCAGACAGACAACGACGCCCAGCGCGTGGCCGCCACCGGCGCCCAGGCCGTGCAGGTCAACACCGAGGGCGGCTGTCATCTCGATTCCGGCATGGTCCTTGACGCCATCAAGGCCCTGGATCTCGACGGGGTGGACATCCTGTTCGTGGAGAACGTGGGCAACCTCGTCTGCCCTGCGGAGTTCGAGGTGGGCGAAGATTACAAGATCACGCTGCTGTCCGTTGCCGAGGGCGACGACAAGCCTGAGAAATATCCCCTCATGTTCCATATTTCCGCAGTGATGCTGCTGAACAAGGTGGACCTTCTGCCCTACGTCGATTTCGACCTTGCCAAGGCCGAGGGCCACGCCCGCAAGCTGAACAAGGACATCGAGGTCTTCCCCGTGTCCGCCCGCTCGGGCGAGAACATGACCGTCTGGTACGACTGGCTCCGCGCCAAACGCGCCGAGAAGCGCTAGCCCGACGCCCCGGAACGACTGTTCACGGCCCCTTCGCCCTGCGGCGCAGGGGCCGTTTTTTGTCCCGTTGCCACTTCAATCCTGCCTGCGCGCCGTCCCGGTGCGTGGTTGAGCCGATTTGCGGGTCGATAACACGCGATCTGTATTGGCTAAACCGCGCAGGAAGCGTATGTAGGGTGCATGCCGTTTCCTCAAGACCTGCCCCTGGAAGAAGTTTTCGCGTCCATCGCGGATGGGCTCTTCACCGTTGATGCCGACTGGAACGTGACCTACTTCAACGAATCCGCCCAGCGCATCACGGGAATGGATGCGGGCATGGCCGTGGGGCGCAAGTGCTGGGACGTGTTCCGCTCCAACCTGTGCGAGGGCCAGTGCGTCATCAATCAGTGCATCCGCCGGGGCGGGCGCATCGTCAACAAATCCATCTTCATCATCCGGGCCGACGGGACCAGGGTTCCCGTGTCCATCTCCGCCTCCCCCCTGCGCAACAGCCAGGGCGAGGTCGTCGGCGGCGTGGAGACCTTCCGCGACCTGACCGAGATCCATGTCATGCGCCGCAAGGTGGAGGGGCTGTATCGGTTCGAGGACATCATCGGCCGCAGCCCGGGGCTTGAGAAGATATTCGGCATCCTGCCCCAGGTCAGCACGAGCGAGGCCACCACCCTGATCCTGGGGCCGTCGGGCACGGGCAAGGAGTTGTTCGCCCGTGCCATCCATAATCTGAGCCCGCGCAAGGACGGTCCCTTTGTGGCCGTCAACTGCGGCGCATTGCCTGACAGCCTGCTGGAGTCCGAACTTTTCGGCTACAAGGCGGGAGCCTTCACCGATGCCCGGGCGGACAAGCCGGGGCGCATCGCCCTGGCCGAGGGCGGGACCATCTTCCTCGACGAGATAGGCGACCTGCCGGGCAAGCTCCAGGTCAAGCTGCTGCGATTCCTCCAGGCCAGGACCTACGAGCCCCTGGGCGGGGTAGGGCCCGTGCAGGCGGACGTCCGCGTGGTGGCCGCCACCAACCGGGACC
The DNA here is from genome assembly GCA_947259235.1 of uncultured Pseudodesulfovibrio sp. Lineage (GTDB taxonomy): Bacteria > Desulfobacterota > Desulfovibrionia > Desulfovibrionales > Desulfovibrionaceae > Pseudodesulfovibrio. The sequence goes on from CAMYLL010000035.1 coordinate 9,753, forward strand.
TTGCCGCCCGCGTGGCCGAAGGGCGTTTCAGGCAGGACCTCTTCTACAGGCTCAACGTGGTCACCCTGAACCTTCCCGCCTTAAGTGACAGGCGTGAGGACATCCCGCTGCTGATCGATCATTTCGTGGACGAATTCAACGCGGTGCAGGGCAAGTCGATCAGAGGGGTCAGCGAGGACGTGATGCAGGTGCTCATGCACCACGACTACCCTGGCAATATCCGCGAGCTGGAGAATATCCTCGAATACGCCTTCATCCTTTGCCACTCCGGGTTCATCCAGACGGAGCACCTGCCGGACTCCCTGCACCCGGCCTCGGCCTCCCGGGCCGCCGACGACCTGGAAGGGACCTTGGAGCAGATCAAGTGCCGCGCCGCCCGGCGCGCCCTGGAGCGCAACAACGGCCGCAAGATGGCCACCTGCCGACAGCTCGGCATCTCCAAGGATACGCTGCGCCGACTGCTCGCCCGCGACCTGGGTGAAGCATAATTAGTCACACGCCGCGCAAGTGGGCGAAAAATTCGCCCACTTGACGCGAGGCTTGGCCCGATAACACCGACTAATCATTACGATTTTAAACATGGCACGGTCGATGCTTCTCTGCGTGCACTTCGCGTTGCGGTGGCGTGGTCTCGATGCCACTTGCTTCCGGCTACGCCTTTCAACCGCCTCTTCGGAGCATCCCGATGGATGACCGCAGGCCGCCCGGTGCGGCCGGATTGCTTTTTGAAATGATCGATGACGGAATTTACCCCGCAGGCCGCCTACTCCTTCCCTCAAAGGACCCTATGGACAGGACATCCGCCATATTGGCCTGCGGGGTATACCTTTTCCGTCCCGCCCGATGCCGGTCCGGCATTTGACATTTCCGGGGCGGTGGTTATCTCTGTACTCTTCCTGCGGCGAGGGCGGCTGCCCGAGCGCAGCAGGACCAACGGGCCAGCCCCACGATGCGTACGCGGGCGGGCCGGTCAAATTGCCACGGCCCGGCGACGGGAACACAGGCTCACGCCTGAGCGTCCTGCCGGATCGAAGGTCAACAAATACTCGCGGCCCCGGCCGCCTTTTCAGGAGAATATCATGAGCGAATGCAGCGGATGCGCCTCTGCCGCACCGGACGGCAGCTGTTCCAGCGCCACCGGGTGCGACAAGCCCGGCGACGACAAGCTTCAGAAAACCCTCGGCCGGATCAAGCACAAGATCGTGGTCATGTCCGGCAAGGGCGGGGTGGGCAAGTCCACCGTGGCCGCCAACATCGCCGTGGCCCTCTCCCTGGCTGGGAAGAAGGTCGGCCTGCTCGACGTGGATGTCCACGGTCCCAGCATCCCGCGCCTGCTCTCCCTCAAGGGGCAAAAACCCCATATGGGCGACCAGATCATGGAGCCCGTGCCCTGGAGCAAGAATCTTTCGGTCATGTCCCTCGGGTTCATGCTTGAGGACGACCGCCAGGCCGTCATCTGGCGCGGCCCGGTCAAGATGGGGATGATCAAGCAGTTTGTCGAGGACGTCATGTGGGGCGACCTGGACTTCCTCATCGTGGACTGCCCCCCCGGAACCGGCGACGAGCCGCTCTCCACCTTGCAGACCCTCGGACCCACGGCCATCGCCGTCATCGTCACCACCCCCCAGGGCGTGGCCGTGGACGACGTGCGCCGGTCGGTCTCCTTCGTGGGTGAGGTGGGCAACCGGGTGCTGGGCATTGTGGAGAACATGTCCGGCTTTGCCTGCCCCGACTGCGGAACCATCCACAACATATTCAACTCCGGCGGCGGCGAGGAGCTGGCCACGGAGGCCGGGGTGCGGTTCCTTGGACGCATCCCCCTGGACCCGGAAGTCTCCACCTCCGGCGACGAGGGGTTCCCTTTCATGAAGGTCCACCGCGACACCGCCACGGGCAAGGCCATGCAGGCGATCATCGAGCCGCTGCTCGCCTTCCCCGAATAGGGCGGGGCATCATTCAACGAAATCAAGGCCGGGTTCGCCCGGCCTTTTTCATTGGGACCGGGGGCTTCGCCGGTTGGCGACGGGGCGGGGCGCGTTGTCCGTCGCGGCTTCCCTCCCGGCGGGAAAGGATGTATTGATGATCCATGCCCAAATACATGAAGAACCTCCTCACCCTGGCCGGAGTGATCATCATCGGCTCGTTCCTGGTGTTTCTCCATGACAGCATCGTCGGGCTGGCCGGGTTCGCCGGGCGGCTCAATCCGGCCCTTGAGCCGTGGGTCTACTGGGTGCTCTTTCTCCTGGTGGCCGTCTCCATGGGCTGGGCCGCTGCCGTGGCCTTCATCCGGCCAAAGCCGCTGCTTGTCTACGCGGACCCCACCGACGACGACCTGGCCGAGTTCCGGCGGCTGCTCACGCAGCGGCTCAAGCGGAACAAGACCCTGCGCGAGGCCGGGGTGCGCGTGGTGGGGGAGGGCGATCTCGAACCAGCCCTTGCCGTGCTCAAGGAGCGGGCCGATGCCGAGATCAGGGCCACGGCCAAGCAGGTGTTCATCAGCACCGCCCTGGCCCAGAACGGTCGGCTGGACTCCCTCGTGGTCCTCTTCCTCATCTCGCGGCTGGCCTGGCGCATTTCCCGGCTCTACAACCAGCGGCCGCGCTCCCGCGAGCTGATCAATCTCTATGCGAACATAGCGGCTACCTCGTTTCTGGCAGGCTCCATCGAGGAGTTCGGCGTGGACGAATACGTGCGCGAGCTGATGGGCCCGCTGGTGGGCGGCTCTGCCATCGGCGCCGTGCCCGGCGCCCAGGCCGTGGCCGGGGTCATCACCTCCTCGGTCCTGAGCGGCTCCACCAACTGCCTGCTCGCCCTGCGCTGCGGCATCGTGGCCCGTGACTATGTCAGCCTCAGCCTGGACGCCAAGGGAGCCCTGCGCCGCTCGGCCACCCTGGAGGCGTCGAGAATTTTCGTGACCATGAGCGCGGAGACCGTGCTCTACGTCACCCGTGTCCTGGTCAAGGGGTCCACCGGGGCGGTTCGGGCCGGTACGGCGCGGATGGTCCGGGGCGTGGGCGGCGCGGTGAGCGGCACGGCCAGCGCCGTGGGCGACGGCGCCAAGGGCGTTGGCCGAGGCCTGGACGCCGGAGCAAGGAGCGTCGGGCGCGGGGTCGGGAATGCGGCCCAGACTGCGGCCCAGACTGCGGTGAACGCTGCGGACACGGTGACTGCGGCAGTCCGCCAGACCGTGGGCAAGGTGACGGCAACGGCCCGGACCGCTGCGGACAAGACTGCGGATGCCACCAGGGCGGCGCGCCGGGGCGTGGCGTCCGGGGCCAAGTCCGTCGCCGATGGCGCGGGCCGGGTTGCCGGAAAAGGACGGGACAAGGCCCGCTCCCTTGTCGGAATATTCGACAAAATCCGTGACAGGTCAGGCCGGGAAGGCAAGAAAAATGAATGACGTTTCCATTATTTTTTTTGATGCCGGCTGGCTCTCCGGGGTGCTGCGTTTGTTTTGATCAACTATTTCTGAATGTTGGGCTGACGTCTCATGCGATAAAAGAGATGAAAGAAATATGAAAAATTTCTTGTGTTTTTTTTTGTGCCGACATATGGTCCAAACCATTACACCAGCGGCACCCGTGGAGGCGCGGTCTGAATGTTGTCCGGCGCTGGTTTGAATCGAAACAGGTAAGTCAAGAAGCAGCGTGCATCTTGTACGGTGCTTCTTTAGTTTGGTGCACGGGCGCCATACGCAGTCATTCATCTTTTCAGGAGATTTTTTCCAATGTCCAAGAACATCTATTTCGGTAATCTGCCCTGGTCCGCAACCGAAGACGAAGTCCGCGCGGCTTTCGAGGCCTTCGGCGAAGTGACTTCTGTCAAACTCATCGAAGACAGGGAGACCGGCCGTTCCCGCGGTTTCGGTTTTGTCGAGATGGACAACAACGGTGCTCTCGAGGCCCTCGAGAGCCT
>CAMYLL010000036.1 GCA_947259235.1 uncultured Pseudodesulfovibrio sp.
GTCCTAAGCATCCATTCCAGCTTGTTTTCCCGCATGGCTCCACCCTCCAGCTACAAGTGGGAACCTTCTATATTAGGCTGAATTTTTCGAATGGCAACAGAATTCTGAAAATGCGCCTTTCTGAAAGGTATGAGCAGGGCCTTGGGGTACGCCGCCCGGCGGGACATGATGATCAGCGCGATGATGGAGAACACGTAGGGCATCATCAGATAGAACTGATACGGGATGGCCATGCCGGACTGCTGCTGCACGCGCATCTGGATGGCGTCGAAGGCGGCGAAAAGCACGCATCCGAGCAGCGCCTTGCCCGGCTTCCACGACGAGAAAACCACCAGGGCGATGCATATCCAGCCGCGTCCGTTGACCATGCCGATGTAGTAGGCGTCAAAGGCGGACATGGTCAGAAACGCGCCGCCCACGGCCATGAACGCGCTGCCCACCACCACGGCTCCGGTGCGGATGGCAAAGACCGAAAGCCCCTGTGCCTCCACGGCCATGGGGTTTTCGCCGGTCATGCGCACGGCCAGCCCCACCGGGGTGCGATAGAGCACGTAGCCCACCACGGCCACGGCCAGGAATGCGACCCAGGTCAGGGCGGACTGGTGGAAGAGGATCTGGCCGATGACCGGGATGTCCACAAGCATGGGCGGGTCCAGAGGCTGGAAGGGCACGATCTTGGGCGGGGTGGTGGCCCGGGGCAGGAGCATGCGGAAGACGAAGGAGGAAAGGCTGGCCGCGAGCATGGTGATGCCCAGGCCGGTGACGTGCTGGGACAGGCCGAGGTGGACCGTGAACAGCGCGTGGAGCAGGCCGAACAGCCCGCCGATGAAGGCGGCGAAGAGCACGCCGGTCCACAGGTCGCCGCCCATGTAGACCCAGGTCCAGCCCGCCATGCATCCGGCGGCCATGATGCCCTCGATGCCGAGGTTGAGCACGCCCGCGCGCTCGCAGATAAGCTCGCCCAAGGTTCCGAAGATGAGCGGGGTGGCCATGCGGATGGTGGCCATCCAGAAACCGGCCTCAAGGAGGAAGCTGAGGATATCCATGCCTACCTCCACCTGATCCGGTATTTTGTCAGGAACATGGCCACCAGCACGGCGAGGAGGCAGACCGAGGTGGTCACGTCCGCGATGTAGCTTGAGACGTTGATGGCCCGGCTCATGGAGTCTGCCCCGATGTAGATGACGGCCACGAACAGGGCCGAGGCGACCACGCCCAGGGGGTGCAGGGCCGCGAGCATGGCCACCACGATGCCGGAGTAGCCGAAGCCCGGCGAGAGGTCCAGGGTCAGGTAGCCCTTGACCCCGCACAGTTCGGACACGCCCGCCATGGCCGCCAGCCCGCCCGAGAGCAGCGCGGTGCGCACGGTGGCCGCGTCCACGGGCATGCCCGCAAAGGTGCTGGCCCGGGGGCTTGCGCCCACGGCGCGGATCTCGAACCCCCAGGTGGTGGCGCGCATGAACCACCACGCGCCCACGGCGCAGGCCAGGGCGATGAAAAAGCCCAGGTGCAGCCGGGTCTTTGCCAGCACCGTCGGGAGCATGGCCTGGTCGATCACGGGCGCGGCCTGGGGCCAGCCCATGGACATGGGGTCCTTCCACGGCCCGAACACGAGCCAGTTGACGAAGAGGATGACGATGAAGTTGAGCAGCAGGGTGGTGACGACTTCGTCCACGGCCAGCCGGGTCTTGAGCAGGGTGGGCAGCAGCAGGAGCAGCCCGCCGCCGATGGCCCCGGCCAGGAACAGATAGGGGATCATCAGGTACGGGGGCATGGCAAAGGGGCCTGTGCCAAGCCACGTGGCCACCACCGCGCCGATGTAGAGCTGGCCCTCGCCGCCGATGTTCCACAGCTTGGCCCGGAAGGCCACGGCCGCGGCCAGGCCGGTGAAGATGAGCGGGGTGGCCCTGGTCAGGGTCTCGGTGACGGCGAACTTGGAGCCGAGGGCGCCCTTGAGCATGAGCGCCCAGCCGTCGAGGGGCGAGGCGTCGGCCCACAGGAGCAGGGCGGAGCAGACGAGCATGGCCGCGCCCACGGCCATGAGCGGGGCCAGGGCCTTCATGGTCAGGGAGACGCTTTCGCGCGCTTCGAGCCTCATTGGCGCACCTCGCCTGCGGCGGATGCCGGAGCGGTATGAGTGCCTGACATGAGCAGGCCCAGCTCGGCGCGGTCCACCTCGGCGGTGGGCACGGGGCCGGACAGGCTGCCCTGGTACATGACCTGGATGCGGTCCGCCACCTGGAAGAGTTCGTCCAGGTCCTCGGAGATGAGCACCACGCCCGCGCCGCGCTCGGTGGCGTCGAGGAGCTGCTGGTGGACATAGGCCGTGGCCCCGATGTCGAGCCCCCAGGTGGGCTGGTTGACCATGATGACGGAGGGCGCGCAGGAGAGCACGCGGGCCAGGATGAGCTTTTGCATGTTGCCGCCCGAGAGCTTGCGGACCGGGGTCTCTATGCCGGGACAGCGGACGTCGAAGGCCTCGACGAGCTGCCGGGCGCGGGAGGCCAGGGCCTTGAAATTCATGACGCCGCGCCGGGCGAATCCGGGCAGGCGGTAGACCTCCGTGGCCAGGTTCTCAAGCACGGTCATGTCCGCCACCAGCCCTGTGCCGGTGCGGTCGTCGGGCACGCGGCCGACGCCCCGGGCGATCATGGCCGCCGGGGTGGGCGAGTGGACCGGGCTGCCGTGGATGACGATTTGCCCGTCGTCGGGCGCGATGAGGCCGGAGAGCAGGTCCGCCAGCTGGGCCTGGCCGTTGCCCGAGACGCCTGCGATGCCGAGGATCTCGTGGCTGTTGAGGCTGAGGTTGAGCCCGTCGAGCAGGGGCTTGCCCCGCCTGTCGCGCACGGAGACCGAGTCGAGATAGAGGATTTCCTTGCCCTTCTTCGGCTCCGGGCGGCGCGCCGTGGGTATCTCGCTGCCCACCATGGCGCGGGCCAGCTCGCCTGCGGAGGTGGCCGACGTGTCCGCCTCGAAGACGACCCGGCCGTGGCGCAGCACGGCGCATCGGTCGGACGCGGCCATGACCTCGCGCAGCTTGTGGGTGATGAAGATGACCGAGAGCCCGTCGTCCACCAGCTGGCGCAGGGTGGCGAAGAGGTGCTCCGCCTCCTGGGGCGTGAGCACGGCGGTGGGTTCGTCGAGGATGAGGATGCGCGCGTCGCGGTAGAGCACCTTGAGTATCTCCACGCGCTGGCGCTCGCCCACGGACAGGCTCCTGACCGTGGCCGCCGGGTTCACGTGCAGGCCGAACCGGCCCATGAGGGACGTCAGCCGGGCCGTGACGGCGCGTGTGTCGTGGGCCGGGGCCAGGAGCGACTCGGTACCGAGCATGACGTTTTCGAGCACGGTCATGTTCGCGGCCAGGGTGAAGTGCTGATGGACCATGCCCACCCCGGCGGCCAGGGCGGCGCGCGGCGACCCCTCGGGCAGGGGCGAGCCGAAGACCTCCACCGACCCGCTGTCGGCCACGTAATGGCCGAAGAGGATGGACATGAGCGTGGTCTTGCCCGCGCCGTTCTCGCCCAGCAGGGCGAGCATCTCGCCGCGGCGCAGTTCGAGGGTCACGTCTTCGTTGGCCGTCACGGACCCGAAGGTCTTGGTGATGCCCGAGAGCTTGAGCACTGGTTCGGTCATGGCGTCCCGGTTGCAAAAAATGAACGGACCGCCCCGCCGGGCGGAGCGGTCCGGCGACGGTGTCTCTAGAAGGTGGACTTGGGCTCGGAGTCGTCGATCTGCACGGTGAAGTCGCCCGCCTTGATGGCGGCGGCCGTGCCCTGGACCTTGACCTTGACGTCCTCGGGAATCCGGGATTCGAACTCGTAGAAGGGGGCCAGGGACGCGCCGCCCTTGCCCATCATGGTCCACTCGCGGTAGTCCTCGGCCTTGAACTCGCCCTTCTTGACCAGCTCGATGGCGTGGTTCACTGCGGGCTCCATGTTCCACAGGGCGGAGGTGACGACAACGTCCGTGCCGTTTTCCTCCTTGTTCATGTCGTTGACGTTGCCAAAGGCGATGAGCCCCTTCTCGCGGGCCGCGTCGACAACGCCCGCGCGCTCGGCATAGAGCACGTCCACGCCGGACTCGGCCTGGGCGTAGGCGAATTCCTTGGCCTTGGGCGGATCGTACCAGGATCCGATGAAGGAGACCTTGAACTCCACGGCCGGGTTCACGGCCTGTGCTCCGGCCATGAAGGCGTGGAAGAGGCGGTTGACTTCGCCGATGGGATAGCCGCCGACCATGCCGATCTTGTTGGTCTTGGTCATCTTTCCGGCGATCATGCCCATGAGGTAGCACGGCTCGTGGATGTAGTTGTCGAAGACGGCGAGGTTGTCGCCGCGCGGGCCGAAGGAGTCGCCCATGAGATAGGCGACCTTGGGATAGTCTGCGGCGACCTTGGTCACGTCGCGGGAGATGCCGAAGGCCTCGCCCACGATGAGGTCGACGCCCTTCTCGGAATATTCGCGCATGACGCGGATGTAGTCGGTATTGGAAACTTTTTCGGAATAGACGTAGTCGATCTCGCCTGCGTCGGCGGCCTTTTGCAGGGCCTTGTGCAGGCAGGCGTCCCATTTCTGCTGGATGGGCTGGGTGTAGATGCCGGCCACCGTGATCTTGCCGGCGGCCTGTGCCGTTCCGGCCATGGTCGCCAGCGCCAGACACAGCGCAAGAACGATTTTCATGAAACGTTTCATACGGAATCCTCTCCTCTTTGTGGGTATGGTGTCGTACCGCAGTGATGACGATGGATGCGCGGTGCCATTTGACTGCAACGCTAATGCCAGAAATGCGGCCCGGAGTAAATGGGGCGGCAACCCGCGCCGTTGGCTGACCGGCGGCTTCGTCCTTCGGGGTTGCCGACGAAAGCGAAAGGCGTTCCGTGACAATTCTGCAATTATCCGTGGTTGGAAAATGAAGATATTGACAAAGTTGTTCAGGGAGTGGGGGGGAAGTGCGCCCGGTCCGGCGCGGCCCGTGAGGCGCGGGGGATAGCCCTTGGCAGGGGATTGTGCTAGCATGACTCTGGTTGCATATGGTGAGATATCTTATGCGGTTGCCTGCATGCGTCCGAGCGGCCTGCACCCCTCAACCTCTTTTTTCGGCGTCCCCGTACGCCCCGCGAGTATTGATGAACAAGAACCTGCTGCGCGCGCTGGCCGTTTCCGCCCTGAGCTACACTCCGCTGTATTCCCGGCTGGCCTACGGCCGGGCCGTGATCGGGAACCAGGAGGAGTATTACCTTGATATATGGCTCTCCAACGCGGCGCATTACCGGGAGCAGTGCGGCGGGGAGCCTTCGCGGGTGGTGGAGCTGGGTCCGGGGAGCACCCTGGGGGCCGGGCTGTGGGCGCTGCTGCTGGGGGCCGGACGGTATACCGCCATTGATTCCGTGCAGCTCACGGACCTGGGGCGCAACGTCGACTTTCTGGAGACTGCGGTGCGCAGGACCGGGCAGGGGGATTTCGACGCGAATTTCCAGCGCTACGGGCTTGATCCGGCCGAGGCCGTGGCCGCCGTTGTCCGGCGGGCGGAGCGGGTCGGGGACGAGCTGAACCGCCTGTTCGAGGGCAGGAGCCAGATGATGGCGTACCTGACGCCGGAGAGCGTCCGGCCGGGCGACGCCCCGGGGAACGACCTGGTGTTCTCCCACGCCGTGTTGGAACACGTGGACGATATCGATGCGGTGAACGAAAGCGTTTACAATCTGCTGCGCGACGGCGGGTGCGGCATCCACGTCATAGACCTTTCCAGCCACATGACCCACACGCTGTGGAACGGGCACTGGACCTATTCCGCGTGGCTTTGGCGCGTGCTTCGCGGCGCGCGGTCCTATCTGATCAACCGGAAGGGCGCCACGGAGTATGAGCAGTCGCTGCTGCGTGCGGGGTTCTCCATCAAGCGTTTCGAACGCAAGCGCAGCGACACTGTCTTGTCCAGGGATTCCCTGGCCAGGGAGTTCGCCCACCTCCCCGACGACGACCTGACCACCTCGGGCCTGCTCGTCATCGCCTGCAAATGATCACGCCGTAAGGCCGTTCCGCAAGCCGTTTCCGTCGGCAGGCCGCCGTCAGGCGGTCTCTCCTGCCTTGAGCTGTCCGCAGGCGGCCTTGATGTCCGCGCCCATGGAGCGGCGGATGAAGGCCGTCAGGCCGTGGTCCCACAGCCGTTTTTCAAAGGCCTCGACGCGGTCGCGCTCCGGGGCCTCGTAGGGCATGCCCTCGATGGCGTTGTAGGCGATGAGGTTGATCTTCCCTTTCTTGCGGTCGATGAGCCGGGCCAGTTGGTCGGCGTGCTCCATGGAGTCGTTGACGTCCTTGAGCAGCAGGTATTCGAAGGTGATGCGCTCGCGCGGGCGCATGGGATAGGCGCGCAGCGCGGCCATGAGGTCGTCCAGGTGGACCCGGGCGGCCTTGGGCATGATCCGGGCGCGCAGCTCCTGGGTGGGGGCGTGCAGGGAGATGGCGGGCAGGGCCACCTCACGCTCGCCGAGGATCTTCAGCTGCTCGGGGAAGCCCACGGTGGAGACCATGGAGCGCCGCCAGGACAGGGAAAGGCCGCGTTCGCAGGGCAGGTCGGCCAGCACCTTGAGCAGGGTGTCGAGGTTGAGCAGCGGCTCGCCCATGCCCATGAAGACCAGATTCTTGAGGGGGTTCATGTTCCTGTCCTCAAGGTATTGGCGGCCCACCAGCACCTGGCCCAGGATTTCCCCATAGGTCATGTTCCGCTCGAAGCCGAGCTTGCCGGTGCTGCAGAAGGTGCAGCCCATGGCACAGCCCACCTGAGTGGACAGGCACTGGGAGTAGCGGTCCTGCATGGGGATGAGCACCGTCTCCACCAGCTTGCCGTCACCCAGGCGGAGCAGGAACTTGATGGTCCCGTCCTCGCTCTGCTGGACCCTGGCTATCTCCGGCCAGGCGATGGTGGCCATCCCGGCCAGCTTCTCGCGCAGGGGCTTGGACAGGTTGGTCATGGCCTCGACGCTGCGCACGCGCTTCTGCCACAGCCACTGCCATATCTGCTCCGTGCGGAAGCGCGGTTCCTTGAGCTCGTCGGCCACAAAGGCTTCGAGGTCGTTTTTTGTCAGTTCGATAAGATTGTGCATTGCGAGGCTGACATTAATGCAACCCCGCATTCTGTCAAGCTCCGCCAGGGCTCGGGTCCGCCTCCGTCGTCAGGAAGTTGGAGCGGTGGTCGCGGGTGATGGCGTCGAGCAGGGCGTTGTTGCGCGCCGTGCCCTTGGCCGCCACCAGGGTGCGGATGGAGAAGCAGCGCAGGGCGTCGCCCACGGACAGCGTGCCTTCGGCGGAGTCCTTGCGTCCGGTGAAGGGGAAGGTGTCCGGCCCGCGCTGGCACAGGCAGTTGAGGTTGACCCGGCAGACCTGGTTGACCATGGGGTCGATGAGCCGGGCCAGCTCCCCGGGATCGTCGCTGAACAGGCTCATCTGCTGGCCGAAGCGCGAGGCCGCGATGTGGTCGATGACGGTCCGTACATCGGCAAAGGGGACGATGGGAACCACCGGGCCGAACTGCTCCTCGTGAAAGACACGCATGGCGTCGCTCACCGGCGAGAGCACCGTGGGGCGGAAGAAGTTCCCCCCGCTGAGCCCGCCGCCGGGGTTGACGATGCGCGCTCCGTGGTCCAGGGCGTCCTCCACCAGGTCGTGCAGGTAGTCGGTCTTGCCCGGCTCGGGCAGGGGGGTGATGCGCACCCCGTCCTCCCACGGCATGCCCAGGGGCATGGCGGACAGGGCGTCCGTGAACCGGGCGATGAATTCATCCAGCCGGTCCTCGTGGACAAAGAGCAGCTTGAGCGCGGTGCACCGCTGGCCGCTGAAGGAGAGGCTGCCGGCCACGCATTCCGCCACGGCCAGCTCCATGTCGGCGTGTTTGGTGACGATGGCCGGGTTCTTGGCCCCCAGGCCGAGGATGCAGCGCAGCTGGTTGGGGTGCGGATGGCTGGTGCGCATGGCGTTGGCCGCGTCGCTGGAACCGATAAAGGCGAGGACGCTGATGACGCCGGATTCGAGGATCGGCCCGATCAGGGTGCGGTTGCCGAAGACGACGTTGACCACGCCGGGGGGGAAGCAGTCGCAAAACGGCTCCATGAGCGGGCCGAAAAGCAGCTTGCCCAGGCGCGGCGGCTTGACGATGACCGGGTTGCCCATGAGCAGGGCCGGGATGAGGGTGGCCAGGGTTTCGTTGAGGGGATAGTTGTACGGTCCCATGCACAGGGTCGGCCCCAGCGGGGCGCGCCGAATCTGGGCGCGGATGCCGCCCTCGGTCACGAAGCGCGAGGAGGCGCGGTCCAGCTCCATGAGGGCGTTCACCGTGTCGCGCACGGAGTCCACGGTGCGGTCGAACTCGGTGCGGCATTCGGCCAGGGGCTTGCATATCTCCCACATCATCAGGCGGACGATCTCCTCGCGCCGGGCCACCATGCGCCGGGTGAACGCCTCGACGCACTCGATGCGCGCGGCCAGGCTCATGGTGGGCCACTGGCCCATGCCGTTGTTCCAGGCCCGGCCCACGGCCTCTGCCGCGGCGCGCCCTGCGTCCGCATCGAGCTGGGGGCAGGAGCCGAGGTAGACGGAGCCGATGTCCCCGTCCCGGCGCACCCCGATGGGCGATTCCACCCGCTGCATGGGGCCGTCCCACGGGATCATGCGGCCGTCCAGGAGGTAGGCGCGTTGTTCGACGGGGTCGGTCACCGCGTGTTCTTCGGGTATGTCATGCTCCAAGGGAAGGAGCGCGAGGAGGTCCTGATTGGTATGCATGGCGTATTCGGTCCTTGTCGGTCCTTTTCGGGCCCTGTTGTTATGTCCGAGAAGGCATAATACAGGGCGAACACGGGCAAGACAACCGTTTTTGCGGGGGCGGGCCGGGGGTGTGCCCCGGCCCGGGGTGGAGGGTGGACGGCGGGTGGACTGGGCTGCCTAGATGCGGCCGCCCGGGGTGTAATCGCCGGGGTAGAGGGTCTCGAATCCCTGGCGGACTTTCTTTACAAAGGCCTGATCGCGCCGGACCGGGTCGTGGTAGCGCGGGTCCTGCATCATCTCGCGCAGCTTTTCGCGGCTCAGCTCCTCGCCCCAGCCGGTGGCCGCGCCGCGCAGGCCGCTCTCCAGCACCAGGGGCGCGATCTTGGCAAAGGCGCTGATGACGGCGGCCCGGTCGCCCGCGCCGGTGCGGTTCAGGGCGTCCAGCAGGTCCTCGCCGCCGATGGCCTCTGCCGCGCGCAGGGTCTCAAGCTCGCTGTCGCGCAGCCGGGCGGCCTCGTCGTTCATGGCGTGGTGGGCCTCCATGACCCGGGGCAGGAACCACTGATACAGCCCGGCCACCTGGTCCGGGGTCAGCCCCAGCTCGTGGGCCGTGGCCTTGAGACCCTCGGTCAGCTCCTGGCGGATCTCGAAGCCCTCGGGCAGGTCGAGCTCGGGCAGGGCGTATTCCTCGGGGCTTTCCGGGCGGCCCAGGGCGGAGTGGAAGGCGGCCAGCTGGTCTGCGGGGGCGTCCCGGCCGGGCAGGCGCACGTAGCCTTCCGGTGTCTTGCCCAGCAGTTTCTGGGCGTGGACAAGGGCCTTGACCGCCTCGTCCTTGGTCTCGTAGCGGGCCAGGGCGGGGTGGTCGCGCAGGGGAATGATCCGCTCCACGCCGTCCTCGCCGCTCAGGCGCACGGTCCATTCCTCGGGCAGGGTCTGCCGCCAGTCGTCGGTTGTCGTCTTGGTCATCTGTCGTTCTCCTTGGCTATGAAGTTGGATTCGTCGAGCATGTGCTTCACATGCAGGACCAGGGACCGGCGTCCTTCGTTGAACGCGGTCCGTCCGGGGTCGGTGGAGAAGGTGGAGCGCATGAACGCGCCGCGCTGCTCCAGGTCGTCCATGACCGTTTGGCCGTCGGCGCTCTCGAAGAGCCGCCGGTAGGCGCGGTGAAGCTCCAGGGGGCTATATTGCATGGTCCGCCTCCGTCGGGGATTCCGGTGCGGATTCCGGCTGTGGCTGGCCCGTGTCGTCGGGACCCATTGCGTCGGGAGTCGTGACGTCGCGGCGGGCGGTCATGTCTGCCGGGGCCGTGTTGCCGCTGGGGGCGAGGCGTGCGCCCAGCAGGCTCCACAGGTCCGTCAGCACGCTGGGCCGGTCGGTGTGCGCCGCGGCCAGGGTCCGGGCCACCTCCGCGATCTGGGACGTCAACCGGACGGCCTGGGCCTCCCTGCTTGTCCGGTCTGCCGCCTGGCTGCGCCCGGCACGCGCTTCGGCCACGTCCGGCTCGGGCCGCAGGTAGTCCGGGGGTGTGCCGAAGAGTTCGGCCACATGGCGGGCGGCCCTGTCCGTGTCGAAGTTGTCCATGATCCCGAAGGGGTCCCCCGTGCCCACCAGCGGGGCCAGGTACTCCATGGTCCGCGACAGCCCCCGGGCCTCCTGCTCGCGCTGGGCGCGGGCCACGGCGGAGGTGTAGCGCACCTCGATGTCGTCCGGGTCGAGCCCCCGGGGAAAGGGAGGCAACGCGCCCGCCCGCAGCATGATGCGGAAGACGCGCCGGATGAGCGGGCTGAGGAACTCCGCCTGGAGCCTGCCCAGCACCGGGCCGAGGACGCGCATCTTCTCGCTCTGCCTGATGACCGCCTCGGTGGCCGTTGTGGCCGGACCCTCGGGCGCGAGCTGGTCGCCCAGGAAGATGCGGCGGACGGACTCGCGCCGTTGCTGCATCATCTTCTCCGTGGCCGCGAGGTCCACGTTCACCGGCAGGGCCTCGATGCGGTCCGAGCTGCCCGCCCGGTAGTAGGACAGCCCGCCCGGGCCGGAGCGCACAGGGCCGAGGAAGCCGTCGTCCGGCACCATCAGCGGCGGGTCGGACATCTTCTCCGCGGCCATGAGGGCGGTGCGGGCCATGGCGTTGAGCACGCGGGTGTCGGACAGGGCGGTCTGGCCCGGGCCGCGCCCGTACGTCTCACCGGCGGCCTTGGCCCAGCGGGGCACGAGGTAGGGCATCTCCAGATAGCCCGACTCCTCCAGCACGTGGTCCGTGGTCAGCTCCAGGTAAACGCTGGCCCAGGGGAAGTGGACCGCGCCCACGCCGTAGGGGTCCCGGTCCGTGCGCGGAAACACGGCGTGCAGGATGTCCACCGTTTCGTCGGGCCTGTCCTCGGCCGTGCGCAGGGTGGCGTCCGAGCAGGCCGCGCCCCATTCCCTGGCCGCCTGTCTGGCCGTGAGGGAGTAGCGGCGGTAGACCGTGTCCACCGCGCCCCGCGCCGACTCAGCGGCGAATATCTCGCCCAGGGGACGGGTGCAGAAGCGGACCACCGTGTCCGGGTCCGCCTCCACGTACATGACCGCCGTGCCCAGCAGGGCCACGTCCAGATACAGCTCGTGGACGTTGGTCTGGAAGCCGGTGTCCTCGGTGTTGAACAGGCTGACCATCCGGTCGCGGGCCTGCTGCAGGAAGGTGCGCACCTCTGCCTTGTCGGCCTGGCCCGGGCGGCGGGCGCGGATGTCGAACCAGGGCATGGAGGGGTTGGTCAGCAGCCCGCCCAGGGAGGAGGCGAGCAGCTCCAGGGCGTGGCTGGGCGTGGAGTCGAAGATGCGCTCGTCGCCGATGCGGCCCCGGGTCAGCCCCTGCTCCCCGGCAAAGCTGTCCTTGCGGGGCAGCATGTAGCCCGTGAGCTCGCGCCAGGAGGCGAGCCAGGGACGGCGGGTTTCCTCAAGCCCGGCGAACCGGGTGCGCAGGGAGCGCGCGAGTTGCGTGGACTGCATGCTACTCCCCCAGCCGCGTCTTGAGCGCGGCGGCGTTCGTCGGGGGGGCGTCGCTGCCGCCCGTTCCGGAGAGCGGGTCGGTCGCCGCGCCGCCGCCCGCCTTGGCGGATGCCGCTCCGGCCAGCCGTTTCTTCTCCACCGCTCTGGCCTCGGTGAGCTTGTCGCGTTCCCGCTTGCGTTCCAGTGCCTCTTTTTTGCGCTGTTCCTCCTCCTGCCGTTTTCTTTCGGCCGCCAGCTCGGCCGCCTGGTCCGACCCGCCGGATGCCTTTTGTCCCGGGCCGAGCGCCCCCAGGACGCTGCCGAAGACCGATGTGATGAGTGCCGGGTTTCCTCCCATGAGAAATCCTCCTGTTAAATGGTTGTGCCGGAGGATAGCCCCGGGTTTCGGGCCGGGGCGGGAGCGGGCGCGGCAGGGATGGAATGAGGCACACAGGGGATGACATTGCCTGTTGACAGGGGCGGGCGGCGGCACTGTTCACTCATGCGAGTGAACGATGATACCCCTTGACGGATGGTTTTGCGGGCGTATAGTTTATATATGCCAAAAAGCCCGGCAGCGGGTTTTTGCGCGGACCAGGGACGGTACGCTTTGGCAGGGAGAGAGACAGTGTCCACCAGCGTTACCGACTTCATCGTGGCCGGGCCCCCCGGTCAGGTGACGGCAGGTCCCGCCGGGTCGTTCATGGCCAGTGAGGCCGGTCGCGTCGTGACCGGTGACCCTGGTCACGTGCCCATCGATACCACCCCGGCCCATGTTCCCATAGACACCTCGCCAGCAAGGATTCCCTACGCCGCGCCCTCGGGCGGAGCGGCCAGCGCCTTTGCCGGAGCCTCGGGCATGGGCGGCGGATTCATCGGCGGCGGCGTGGGCGGCGGGTCCAGCTCGTCCCATATCGGCGGCGGCGGAGGGGGCGGTTCCTTTGTGGGCGGCGGGTCCAACGCGGCGCATATCGGCGGCGGAGGCGGCGGCGACAAGGCCCAGAACAACACCGGGGGCAACGCCGTGGGCATGGCCACTGGCGCGGGCAGCTCCGGCGGCACGGGCAGCTCCAATCCCATCAACATGAACAATACGGGCAGCGGCGGGGTTTCCGGCGGCGCCAACGTGCCCATCTCGACCGAGTCGGGCAAGCCGCCCATCGCCCCTTCCACGGGCGGCGGCATGACCGGCGGCGGTGGAGGCGGTCCCTCCCAGGAACGCGGCGCGCCCCCCGGCGCGGTGGTCGGCCATGTGCCAATCGCCCCGTCCCTGGGCATCATGCCCATCACCCCGGCCGGGTCCGTGTCCATTGCGCCCAAGCTCGGCTTCTTCATGCCCACCCTGACCGGCGTTGTGCCCATCACCCCGGGCGGCCACGTGCAGGCCCAGCGCATGACCACGCCCCACGGCATGTACTTCGGCCACACCCAGAGCTGGCCCAACGACGTCTTTCAGCACACGACCCATTCCTACGGGTTCCAGCCCAAGCATACGCTCCAGGCCCCCTGGATTCCCACGGCGGACGGCTACGCCGAACCGGTGAACCCGCCCCGGTCGGAGTTCGACGACAAGGCCGGGCGCGGCACGCCCATCGACATGTCCTCGTCCTACACCATGAACGTGGACCAGACCCAGGACATCGAGCGGCTGAACCAGGTGACCAACAACAACACCGTGGACACCCTCTTCGACCAGTCCATGAGCGCGTCGATCCATCGCTCGGAAAGCACGGTCCACCAGAACGCCTACGACAACTCAAGCTCCACCAGCCAGGACTTCAGCTCCGACAGGACCATGGAGAACGCCTCCACCGTCAGCCAGGTGACCAACCAGCAGAACATCGTGGAGGAGAACCGGACGGTGGACAACAGGCAGGAG
>CAMYLL010000037.1 GCA_947259235.1 uncultured Pseudodesulfovibrio sp.
TGGGGTGGCAGTCCACTCTGTGTGCCGCCAGCGTGCCCGAGGACCGCATCGACGAGTTCGTGGCAGAGGTCAACAAGCACGACGGCGTGACCCACAACTACCTGCGCGAGAACGAGTTCAACATCTGGTTCGCCCTCATCGCCCCGGACATGGACGCGGTGGAGGCCATCCTCGCCTCCATCACCGAGGCCACGGGAATCAAGGTGCTCAACCTGCCCGCCAGCAAGCTCTTCAAGATCAAGGTCGACTTCAAGATGGACAAATAGGCGGATCTTGGGCAACAGGTAAGCCATGGATACGCTCATCAAGGCCCTGCTGCTCGGTCTCGCCGCCGGAATCATCGACGTCATCCCGCTGGTGTTCCAGGGGGTGGGCTGGCTGGTCAGCATAGCAACCCTGCTGCGCTGGCTGGCCCTGGGCGTGATCATCACCTATGCCCGGATGCCCCTTGCGGGATGGCTCTCCGGACTGACCATCGCCCTGCTCACGGGCGTTCCCTTTGCCGTCATAGCCACAGTTGCCGCGCCCTCGGCCACTGTCCCCCTTCTCCTCTCATCGGTGGTCCTTGGCGGACTGATGGGACTGGCCTCGGACAAGCTCATCACGGGCCAGCCCCGGAGATAGACCCCGACCAGGAGATAAACGCCCGCCCCGGCAGGCTCGAAAAACTTGCGCATGCAGGGCGGACCGGGTACACCTCTCCCAGCAGACAATTCCCTACCCGGAGCGAGCGACATGATACTTTCCCCTTCCATGCTTTCCTCGGATTTTGCCAACATGGAGTCCGAACTGACGGCACTGAAGCAGGCGGGCCTGCAATGGGTCCATCTCGACGTCATGGACGGCATGTTCGTGCCCAACATCACCTTTGGCCCGCCCATCATCAAGGCCATGCGCGCCAAGTCGGACCTCTTCTTCGACTGCCACCTGATGATCCGCGAACCCGGACGCTACATCGCCGACTTTGCCGAGGCCGGAGCGGACCTCATCTGCGTCCACGCCGAGGCGTGCGACCACTTGGAGCGCGTCTGCGCCCAGATAGCCGAGGCCGGGGCAAAACCCGCCGTGGCGCTCAATCCGCACACCCCGCTGGACATGGTCCGCTACCTTATCCCGCAGCTCTCCATGGTCCTGATCATGTCCGTGAACCCGGGTTTCGGGGGGCAGAAGTTCATCCCCTTCTGCATGGACAAGGTGCGCGAGCTGAAGGGAATGATCACAGAAGCCGGAAGCGACACGCTGATCCAGGTGGACGGCGGAGTAACGCTCGATAACGCCCGCGCCCTGTGCGACGCCGGGGCGGACGTGCTGGTCTCCGGCTCCGCGTTCTTCGGCTTCCCGCCCTACGGCGAACGCCACGCGGCCTTTCAGAAAGCCTGCGAATAACACAGCCAAACCGGACGAAACGGGATCGCCGGGCAACCGCCTCCATCCCGTCTTTGACCGTGCATTGCAAAGAGAGCCCATGGCCGTCGTCAGCCTTCGCGACATAGAAATCAACTTCACCGGAACGATGGTGCTGGACAAGGTGTCCCTGCAGATCGAACCGGGCGAGCGCGTCTGCCTGCTGGGACGCAACGGCGAGGGCAAGTCCACCCTGCTCTCCATCATCGAGGGCGTCCTTGCCCCGGATTCCGGCAGCGTGGACTACGCCAAGGGGGCACGGGTGGCCATGCTGCCACAGGAAGTGCCCAAGGGGCTGGACGGGCTGGTCTACGACATCGCGGCCCAGGGGCTGGGAGAGGCAGGCGCACACCTGACCGCCTATCACCACGCCGCCCGCGCCCTGGCAGACGCCGGTGACACGGATCAGTCCGAAGTGGTGGCCCGGCTCGAAAACGCCCAGCACGCCCTGGAGGAATCCGGCGGCTGGCCGCACCATCAGGCCATCGAAACCGTGCTCTCCCACCTCAAGCTCGACGGCGACGCGCCCTTCGACTCCCTGTCCGGCGGAACCAAGCGCCGCGCCCTGCTGGCCCGCGCCCTGGTCAGCCAGCCGGACCTGCTCATCCTTGATGAGCCCACCAACCATCTGGACATCGAATCCATCACATGGCTTGAGGATTTCCTGATCCGCCAGTCCGCCGCCGTGCTCTTCGTCACCCATGACCGCGCCTTTCTCCGGCGGCTGGCCACGCGCATCGTCGAGCTGGACCGTGGCCGCCTCTACAACTGGGACTGCGACTATGCCACCTACCTGGAGCGCAAGGAGGCGGACCTCGACGCCGAGGCCAAACAGAACCACAACTTCGACCGCAAGCTGGCCGAGGAAGAGGCGTGGATACGTCAGGGCATCAAGGCGCGGCGCACCCGGAACATGGGCCGCGTGCGCGACCTCATCGCCCTGCGCAAGGAGCGCCAGGCCAGGCGCGAGCGCACCGGCTCCGCCAAGATGATCATCCAGGAGGCGGAGCGCACGGGCAAGCTGGTCATCGAGGCCACGGACCTCTGCTTCGGCTTTGACGAAACCCCCATCGTCAGCGATTTTTCCATGGCCATCATGCGCGGCGACAAGGTCGGCCTCATCGGCCCCAACGGCGTGGGCAAGACCACCCTGCTCAAGCTCCTGCTGGGCGAGATCGACCCGCAGGCCGGGAGCATCCGCCACGGCGTCAATCTCCAGATCACCTACTTCGACCAGCTGCGCGGCCAGCTCAAGGAGAACAAGTCGGCCAGGGACAACGTGGCTGACGGCAACGACTTCATCGAGATCGGCGACAAGCGCAAGCACGTCATGGGCTATCTCAAGGACTTTCTCTTCTCCCCGGACCGCGCCCGGGTTCCGGTCTCCGTGCTCTCCGGCGGCGAACGCAACCGGCTGCTGCTGGCCAAACTGTTCACCCGGCCATCCAACGTCCTGGTCATGGACGAACCGACCAACGACCTGGACGCCGAGACCCTGGACCTGCTTGAGGAACTGCTCATGGACTACCCGGGAACCCTGCTGCTGGTCAGCCATGACCGCGCGTTCCTGAACAACGTGGTTACCTCCACCATCGCCTTTGAGGGTGGCGGGCACGTGGCCGAGTATGTGGGCGGGTACGACGACTGGCTCCGGCAGCGGCCTGATAAACAGGCTGAACCTGCCCGTGCTTGCCAATCCAGGGCCGAGCCGAAAGCCCCTGCGGCCCCGGCAAGGAAGAAGCTGAGTTACAAGGAAAAATTCGAGCTGGAAAAAAAGCGGGAGGACCTCAAGACCCTGCCCGCGCGCATTGAAAAGCTCGAAGCGGACCTGGAAAACCTGCACGCCAAGATGGCGGACAAGGACTATTTCAAGAACTCCGGAGCAGCCATGGCCGACGACCAGAAACGGCTGGAATCTGTTGAACTGGAGCTTGAAAACGCCTATGAAACCTGGGAAGAACTTGAAGCCGCCCTTGAGGGCGTCAAACTGGACTGACACCATGGACAGCATCACCATACGCATGGTCGAACCCGACGACCTGACCGCCTGCCACACCATCGAGGCACGGTCGTTCCCCGCTCCCGAAGCGGCCTGGACAACCTCGCTGCGCAACCGCATCGAGCTGTACCCCGAGGGCTACCTCGTGGCCGAGCTGGACAATCGGATTGTGGGCCAGATCAACAGCGGGTCGACCCACAAGGACGACATCTCCGACGAGGACTTCAAACAGCTCATCGGCCATGACCCGGACGGCGGAAACATCGTCATCTTCTCCCTCTCCGTGCTCCCGGAATACAGGAGCCGGGGCATAGCAAGCAAGCTGCTGAACGACTTCGTCAATCATGCCAGGGACATGGGCAAGAGCAATGTCATGCTCCTGTGCAAGGATGATCTCGTGGGCTACTACACCCGGCGCGGATTCCATGACGCGGGCATCTCTGCCTCGCGCCACGGGGGAGCCAGCTGGCACGTCATGACCATGGCCCTCTAAGGCGACCGACTCAGGGCACGGCGTAAAGGACCGTGTCGCAGAACCCCGGGTTGTAGTGCCGCATGTAGAAGCGGTAGCCGGGGTTGATGTCCTTGACGATCTCCATGATCCGGTGGAGATCCTCGGGCTTGTGGTAGGCACTCAGAGCAAGCTTGGGCATGAACTCCCGTATGGTCCGCACGCAGCCCTCCAGGGCTTCCTGCTCCGCTCCCTCGATGTCCATCTTGATGAAGTCCACCTTCTCGATGCCCCGTTCCCACACAAAATCGTCTATCCGCACCCCGGGAACCGGGATGGTTCCGCATCCCACCGCCGAGCTTGCCCGGTTCTCGCACATGAGCAACTCCTCGTTGCTGTTCCAGGCCGCGTTGAAGCAGGCGGTGGCGTTGCCGCAGTCGAAGCGGGCAAGGTTCTTCTCCAGCTTCGCAAACTGCGAGGGCAGCGCCTCGAAGGAATAGACGTGGCCGGTCGGCCCCACAAGGCGGGAGAAGATGACCGCTGAATCCCCGAGATACGCCCCCAGGTCCAGCACACATCCCCCTGCTCGGGCATGCAGATACCCTGAAGCAGATACTGCCCTGTCTTGAAATCCTTGCAGAAAACCTCTTCCTCGGCCCCGATGCTCAAGCCGGAGACGCCGGGTGCGGGCGGCGCGGGCAGGACGTCCTCCCAGCGCAGCACAAAGGGCATGATCAGCCGGACCTTGAGCCGCCACTCGAACACGGCCCGTGATTCGTCGTCCTCAAGCATGGCCCATGCGGCCTCGTAAGGCCCCGGATTGTTGACCAGAGGCCAGAACTCGCGGCACAGGCCCGGGCCGAGGTTGCCCCCCGCATTGTCCCATTCCTTGTACGTCTTCCTGGAGAGGTGAAAGGCGAGCCGCTTCCAGAAGGAGCCGCGCGTTCTGGACGCGAGCTTCCACAGTGCGCCCTGTTTGCTCTTGAACACCGGTCCGGGCTTATGGTCCCGAAGAAGCGACTCAACTTCCCTCATCACATCGCTGACAATCAATTCCCACCTCGTCATGACTGTACACTGGACCCGTTGCGGACCGGCATAATTGAAGAAACTATTTCATCCTGATCACCCATAATTCACAATAATTATTCAAGTCAATGCCCAATGCCGCCGGGCAAACGAAAGCCGGGCCGGAATGATCCCGGCCCGGCCCATATTCCGGTGTCTGCGTGTCGGCTAGCTGAGCCAGTCGTCGTCTTCCTCGATGGGGGCGAAGCCGCGACGCATGGTGTTTTCACAGACCAGGCGCGGGTCGAGGAATTGCAGGAGGTAGTCGGGCCCGCCCGACTTGGAGCCCACGCCGGACATCTTGAATCCGCCAAAGGCGTGCCGCTCGACCAGAGCGCCGACGCTGGGCTTGTTCAGATACAGGTTGCCGACCCTGAATTCCCGGGACGCGCGCTCCAGGTTGGCCGGGCTGCGGGAGAAGATGGCCCCGGTCAGGGCAAACCGCGTGGAGTTGGCGATATCCAGCGCCTCGGTCATGTCCTTGGCGCGCATGACGGCCAGAACCGGGCCAAAGACCTCTTCCTGGGCGATGCGGTGATCCCTGGTGATGCCGTCAACAATGGTCAGCGGGGCGTAACAGCCGCCTGTGGCCTTGAGGTCGTCGGACACCTCGCGCTTGACCAGGACGTTGCCTTCCTGCTCGGCTATCTTGACGTAGCGCAGGACGTTCTCCTGGGCGCTCTTGTCCACCACCGGCCCCATGTAGTTGGCCGGGTTCTCCGACGGGCCGAGCTTGACGGACTTGGCCGCCTCGGTCAGCCGGGTGACAAACTTCTCATAGATCGAATCGAGAACAATGACCCGGGAGCAGGCCGAGCACTTCTGGCCCTGGAAGCCGAAGGCCGCGTAGAGCACGCCGAGCACGGCCTCGTCGAGGTCTGCGTCGTCGTCGATGATGGTGGCGTTCTTGCCGCCCATCTCGGATATGACCCGCTTGCACTGCTGCTGACCCGGGGCGACCTTGGCGGCGCGCTCCTGGATGCGCAGGCCGATCTCCATGGACCCGGTAAACGCGATGACCGAGACCGACGGGTGATCCACCAGATAGTCGCCGATGACCGACCCTCTGCCCGGAGTGTAGTTGAACACGCCGTCGGGCAGCCCTGCCGCCTTCCACATGTCCACCAGACCGGCGCCGATGCAGGAGGAGCTTCCGGCGGGCTTGTAGACCACCGGGCAGCCGGAGACGATGGCCGCGGAAACCATGCCCACGGAGATGGCCAGGGGGAAGTTCCACGGCGCGATGACCGCTGCCACTCCCTTGCCCTGATAGAAGAGCTGGCTCATCTCACCGGGAGCCTGTCCCATGCGCCGGGGCTTGCCCAGGCGGATCATCTCGCGGGCGTAGTATTCGAGAAAGTCGATGGCCTCGGCCACGTCTGCATGAGCCTGATCCCACTGCTTGCCCACCTCGAGCACCTGCAGGGCGGACAGCTCGTGGATGTTGTCCTGAAGATACTTCGAGGCCTTGAGCAGCACGCCGGCGCGCTCAGCCGGGGCAACGTCGCGCCAGGTGAGATAGGCGGCGGAGGCAGCCTCTATGGCCTTGTCCACCTCGGAGACGCCCGCCTGGCAGACCGTGCCGATGATTTCCTGAGGATTGGCCGGGTTGTAGGAGGCGAGGGTATCGTCGGTCTCAACCGACCGGCCGTTGATGAACAGGGGGACGCGTTGACCCGCACGCGCTCGGACGGAAGCGATGGCCGCCGGGAAGGCGGCCCGCTCGGCCTCAAGGGTGAAATCAACCATGGGGAAGTTGCGGAACCTGCCCGGCCCCTCGGCCTGCTCTGCCTCCGGGGTCTTGCACTTGCCCTCCAGCTGTCGGCGCAGGGTGATCTCCGGGTTTTCCAGCAGCCGGTCCATGTCCGCCTCGTCGGCGAAGGTCTGCTTGAGAAACGACTCGTTGGCCGTGTTTTCGAGCAGACGGCGCACAAGGTAGGCCATGCCGGGGAGCAGATCGCCATAGGGGCAGTAGAGCCTGACGCGCCCGGCCACGTTCTTGAGGCCCTTGCGCACGGGCTCGGCCATGCCGTAGAGCACCTGGAACTCGTACTTCTCCTCGGGCACGTCCATGGCCACGGCCATCTCCATGACAGAGGCGATGGTGCGAATATTGTGCGAGGCGCAGGCAAAATGACAGATGTCGCTGTTCTCCAGGATCATCTTGGAGACGCGCTCATAGGCGGCATCGGACTCCGGCTTGTAGGTCCAGACCGGGACGGGCCAGCCGTTCTGCTTGGCCATGACCGTCTCGTAGTCCCAGTAGGCGCCCTTGACCAGACGGATGGACACCGGGAAGTTCTTTTCCCGCGCCCAGTCCAGGAAGCTGCGGACGTCGTCGTCCACGCAGCGCAGATACGCCTGGAAGACGATGCCCAGGTGCGGATAGTCCGGATACTTGGAACGCAGCCGCTTGTAGAGCTCGATGGTGGCGTCCTTGTACTTGAGCTGTTCCATGTCGATGCACATGAACCCGCCCATCTCCATGACCTTCCTGTAGACCGGCTCGATGCTGGCCATCATGGCGTCGGCCGTGCCGTCGAGGTCCACGGGCTTGGCCTGGGAATAGAAGGCCGAGGGCTTGACCGCCACGTTGACCCTGGGGGCGTGGCCCCAGTCCGCGTTGCCCGAGCCGCCGTCCAGGGCAGGCCATTTGTCCAGCTCCTTGTGGATGGCTTCGAGCACTTCGAGATAGCCGTCGCGATAGGCGGCAGATTCCACCTCGCTCACGGTGGCTTCGCCCAGCAGGTCGAGAACAAAGGCGAACCCGTCCTTGCGCAGCTTGCGGATGCCCTTGACCGCTTCCTTGGCCGTCTGGCCGATGATGAACTGCCGGGCCATGGATTCGATGTTGGAGCGGATGGTCTTGTTGAGCACCTTGGCCACGAGGCCGCCGCCCAGCTTGGTCTTGGTGGCGCCCCACTTGAGCACGTCCGGGATGTTGGAATCGTCG
The DNA here is from genome assembly GCA_947259235.1 of uncultured Pseudodesulfovibrio sp. Taxonomy (GTDB): domain Bacteria; phylum Desulfobacterota; class Desulfovibrionia; order Desulfovibrionales; family Desulfovibrionaceae; genus Pseudodesulfovibrio. Next base: position 7,876 of record CAMYLL010000037.1, read on the forward strand.
CCGGAAAAATATTCCTCGATATGACGGGACAGGGAGTCGGAGGTGTTGAGATAGGGGAGGACATCCACGAAGCGGAACATCTGGACCTTGAAGTCCTCGTTCTTCATGGCCCAGTCCATGACCTTGCCGGTCCACCAGCCCTTATTGAAAACCGAAGGGGATTCGCCGGAAATGGACGCAAAAAACTCCCTGCCCCGAGCAATGATTCTCGGATCCAGGGAGGAAATATCAATAGTCATGGAAGACTCCTTGAATTAAGCTTATTCGTCGTTTGACGGGAGCGGTATGACGCGTGATTCCTTGACCGTGGTCAGGACGATGGTCGAGTTCGTATCACGAACGGCGGCTATGGTGCCGAACTTTGCCAGGGTGGCCTGCAAGGCCTCGGTATCCTCAACCCGGACCTTGACGAGATAGGAATCGCGCCCGGCGGTGTAGTGCACCTCAAGGACTTCGGGCAGGCGGGCGAGATTCTCCCCGACCTCGGTGGCCCCCACTCCCTCCTCCACGCGGATGGATGTGAACGCCGTCAGCCCACGGCCGAGCTTCTTGTGGTCAACGATGCACTCGTAGCCCTTGATGATGCCGCTCTTGCGCAGCTTGCGGACCCTCTCAAGCACGGCGGACGGAGCCTTGCCGACCTTTCGGGCTATTTCCGCGTTGGAAACCTTGCCGTCCTCCTGAAGTATATTCAGGATTTCCAGATCGAGATCGTCAATTTTTCTGTTATTCATAGTTTAAAAAAATAATATTCTTGTTCGCCTTTGTCAACCCCCCTGCGCCCCTTTCGATGGATTTTTCAACACCGGGCTTTTCATTTCACGAAACCTCAGATAACTTTGGGATTCCCTTTCAATGGGCCGACAGCGTTATCGAAATCAGGGAGCCCCTTTGCCGCAACGAACTCTGCCCCCGGGACATCCCGGGGCCTCTGTCACGGCCGCCGAAGCCGACCCCATGCGCCTGACCATCCGGGGCAGGCTCGACGCTCCGGGCACGGCCTATGTATGGGACGCTGCCGTTGCGGCCGTGCGGCCCGCATCAGGGACAGTGGAAGCCGACTGCTCCGGCATCGAGTACATGGACGGCTCCGGCCTGGCCCTGTTGCTCAAGCTGCGCGAAGCCGTGGCCGAGGCCGGTGGCACGCTCTCTCTCATCAATCTGCGCCCCAAGCACCATCAACTCATCGACCTCACCTGGAACTGCGCGCTGCCGACATGGGAGACACAGAAACAGGAGCGACGAGGACTGGCGCACCGTATCGGCAAGGCCGCGCATGAAAGCCTGAGCGCCGCACGGGAGATGGTCGAGTTCGTGGGCGAGGCCACTGTCATCATTGCCCAGTCCATCCGCCACCCCGCCCAGGTGCGCTGGAAGGACGTCATGCTCTCCTGCGTCAACGTCGGGGTGGACTCGCTCTTCATCATCGGCCTGATAGGCTTCCTGATGGGGCTGATCATGTCGTTCCAGTCCGCCATCAGCCTGCAGCGGTTCGGTGGCGAGATATTCGTGCCCAACATGCTGGGGCTGGTCATGTTCCGCGAGATGGGGCCGCTGGTCACCTCCATCCTCCTGGCCGCGCGGTCAGGCTCCGCCTTTGCCGCCGAGATCGGCACAATGAAGATCAACGAGGAGCTGGACGCCCTGACCACCATGGGGCTATCGCCCATGCGCTTCCTGGTAGTGCCCAAGCTCCTCTCCGCCCTGGCCATGGTCCCGCTCATGACCGTCTTCTTCAACATGGCGAGCCTTGTGGGCGGCGCGCTGGTCATGCTCTCCATGGGATTCCCGCTGGTGACCTTCACTTCGCGAGTGTTCACCTATGTCCATTACAATGACTTCTTCGGCGGCATGGCCAAGGCCCTCGTCTTTGCCGTGCTCGTTGCGGGCGTTGGCTGCCTGCGCGGCATGCAGACGCGCAGCGGTGCCAGCGCGGTGGGCCTCTCCACCACCAGCGCGGTGGTCACGGGCATCATCTTCATCGCCTTTGCCGACGGCCTCTTTGCCGTGGCCTTCTACTACCTGAAGATATAACACGGACCAGGGAACACCATGAACACGGCCAACCACACCACCGACGCCAGCACGAGCCAACCGATCATCAGCGTGCGCAACCTGACCTGCGGCTATGGCGACACGGTCATCGTCGAGGACGTCAGCTTCGACATCATGCCCGGCGAGGTCTTCGTCATCCTGGGCGGGTCCGGCTGCGGCAAGAGCACCCTGCTCAAGAACATGATTGGCCTCTACACTCCCATGGCCGGGCAGGTGTTCATCGAGGGGCGCGAGCTGGTGAGCTCGGCCGATGAAGAGCGAGATAAAATCATTAGAAAATTCGGCGTGATGTACCAGATGGGCGCGCTCTTCGGGTCCATGTCGCTGCTCCAGAACATCATGCTCCCCCTGGAGGAGTTCACGGACCTGCCACGTGAGGCCATGACCATGATCGCCAAGTCGAAACTCGCCATGGTCAATCTGGAAAACGCGCTCTACAAGCTCCCCGCGGCCATCAGCGGCGGCATGAAAAAGCGGGCGGCAATAGCCAGGGCCATGGCCCTGGACCCCCAGATACTTTTCCTAGACGAGCCGGGAGCCGGGCTTGACCCCATCTCCTCCGCCGAGCTGGACGAGCTGATACTCAACCTGTCCAAGAGCCTGGGCATCACCTTCGTCATCGTCACTCACGAGCTGGAAAGCATTTACAAAACCGCCGATCGCGTTATCATGCTCGACAAGGACGTCAGGACCATCGTGGCCGAGGGCGACCCGAAAGTCCTGCGCGACACGTCGGAAAACATCTACGTCAAACGATTCTTCCACCGCATGCCATCGCTGGGCAGAACCGGCCTTGACGCCGACTGCCCGGCCGCCGAATAAGGATACCAGATGGTCAGAAAACAGGATTACTTGAAACTGGGTACATTCATCATCGTCGGCACGTTCCTGCTGGTGGCCGTCATCGTCATCCTCGGGGCGGGAGAATTCTTCAAGACGACATACACCATCGAGTCCTACTTCGACGATTCGGTCAACGGACTGGAGGTCGGCTCCCCGGTCAAGCTGCGCGGCGTGAGCATCGGACGCGTGGCAACCATCGACTTCGTCCTCAACATGTACCCCGACGCAACCCAGCACGAGCGCCGCTACGTCTACATCGAGTGCGAGATCAAGCCGGACATCTTCGGCGACATTGACGAGGACCAGTTCAAGGAGATGGTCACGCAGGAAGTCAAAAACGGGCTGCGGGTCCGCCCCACGAGCCTTGGTCTGACCGGACAGCTTTTCATCAACCTCACGTACAATGCGGACGACACCAGCGAGCTCCTGCCCGTGGACTGGACCCCGGCCCACTGCTACATCCCGTCGATTCCCAGCACCATGAGCCGCATCGAGGCGGCCATGACCACCATCAGCCAGACCTTGAGCGGCATCAGCCAGGAAGACATCAAGAGCATCATCAGCGACGTCAAGTCCATCGTCGGAGCCATCGACGACTTCATGAAGACCGAAGGCGGCAAGGAGGCGGGCAAGAAGGTGCTCTCCATCCTTGAGGAGACGCGGGGCATCCTGGCCCGGACGAACAAGCTCCTGGCCGATCCCGCCACGGAGACGATCATCCCGCAGACCGCCCAGACCATCGCGGGCGTCAACAGGATCATCGCCGCGTCCGAGGAGGACGTGGTAGCCACGGTCAAGGAAGCCCGCCAGGCCATGGCGAGCTTCCGTAAAGCCTCCGACGTGCTGGCCAAGAACCTCGCGGACCCGCGCATGGACAAGGCCATGTCCAAACTCGCGCCCGCCCTGGAGGACATCGGCAAGGCCTCGCGCGGCATGGCTGCGGCAGTGTCCAAGATCCATGTCCTGGTCAACCGCGTCAATTCGCTCACCGCCAGCGAGGAGGCGAACATCCACGCCATTCTCGAAGACACCCGGGAGATCATGAACAACATCAACGAACTCACCCACGACGCCAAGCGCTACCCGTCGGGCGTGTTCTTCGGCAGCCCGCCCAGCCCGGCCCAACCCGCAACCGATTAACGGACCGTGACCATGAAGAAGCATCTCATTTTACTCCTCGTCGTGGCAACGGCTCTGATCTGCGCCTCCTGCGTCAAGCTCGGCAGCAAGCCGGTGGACAGGCACTTCTATCGCATAGCCCCCGTCAGGCAGGCCGGGCAGACGGCCCCCCCGACCGACATCGTGCTCAGCGTCCGCAGGCTCACGGTGTCCGACCTCTACAACACGCGCGAGATCATCTACCAGATGGCCGACGGGCGCATGGAATCGGATTTCTACAACCTGTACTTCATCACCCCAGGGAGCATGCTTTCCTCCGAGCTGCGCAAATGGCTGACGGCCTCGGGGCGGTTCTCCCACGTCATCGCGCCGGGCAGCATGGTCGTCCCGTCCCTGACCCTCGAAGGCGTGGTCAACACCTTTTACGGCGATTATTCCGGCGGTCAGGCATCTGCCGTGGTTGACATGCAGTTCTTTCTGATAGACGAATCCACACCGGACAACGACGTCCTCTTTTCGAAAAATTATTCACAGCGGGTCCCCCTGAGCCAGCCCGACCCGCAGCAGCTGGTCACGGCCCTGACCCAGGGCGTCCAAGCCATCTTCACGCAGCTGGAGAACGATCTGGCCGAGGCTCCGCTGAAAAGGTAACCCATGGGCAAGAAAAAACCCCTCTACAGACCCGAAGAATTCGACGAACTCGAATACGGACCGAGCAAATCACAACTCAAGCGTGACAGCATAGAGCTTCAGAAACTCGGGGAGGAGTTCGCCGCCCTGGGAGACAAGGTGATCAAAGACGCCGCCCTCCCGCCAGAGCTGGAGGCCGCCCTGCTGCTCATCAGGAAACTGACCAAGCACGAAGCAAAGCGCAGACATATGCAATATGTCGGCAAACTCATGCGCGCCTTTGACACGGGCCACATCAGGGAGATAGTCGAAGCCGCCAGACAGGGGCACGCCATAAAGACGGCGGCCTTTCATCACGCCGAAAGACTGCGCGACAGACTGGTGGACGGCGACGACGACCTGGTGCAGCAACTCTTCGACAAATACCCGGAGGAGGGCCAGCGGCTCCGCCAGCTCGTGCTGGCTGCGCGCCGAGAGAAGGATTCGGGCAAGCCGCCCGCTTCGTCACGCGCCCTGTTCAAACTCCTTCGCTCATTGCCGGAAGACCCGGAGTAGTCCGCGACCCGAAGAGCGCCTTCTGGAGAACCCGGTGGAATAATCGCTCCGGCCCCTTGACGCGAACGGCATCGGATTTATCTTCTTACCTGCAAGAAACACCGCATACGAACGCACCGTAAAGGAGATATCATGGTCATTCATGAATACGCAGGAATCGTCACCGAGCTTGAGGATCACAATTGCCCGCATTGCGGCAAAGCCATGGACCCGTGGCTCACCCCGCCCGAGACCGGCTGGGGCGTCATCCTCATCTGCAACAACAACAGCTGTTCCTTCTACCTCGGCTCCGAGGAGGAGATAGAGCATAAGCGCGATGATTCCCACCTGGGTTGCCGCTTTGCCCTGGATCCGGACAACGGATACAAGCCGGTCAACGTACTGGCCGTCTGCCCTCACTAGCCGCCTTTCGCATACACCGGAC
>CAMYLL010000038.1 GCA_947259235.1 uncultured Pseudodesulfovibrio sp.
TCATGGCGATGACTTCGCCAAGCATGGAGTCCGTGGTCGTGATGACCTTGGTGTTTGCCTGGAAGCCTCGCTGGGTGGTGATCATGCGGACGAACTCCGTGGCCATGTCCACGTTGGACAGTTCCAGGGCGTTGCCGTCCACGGTTCCCTTGCCTGTGGAGCCTGCCTGGCCGGTCAGGGCCGGGCCGGACTCGCGGGTCTCGGAGAAGAGGTTGCCGCCTTCGCGACGCAGGCCGTGCTTGTTGGTGAAGGTCGCCAGGGTCACTGCGTAGAGTTCGAGCACCTGGCCGTTGGAATAGTGGCCGGTGAGCACGCCCTCACGCGAGATGGAGATGTTCTGCAGGATGCCTGCGGAGTACCCGTTCTGGCTCTGGAAGAGAGTGGACGAGCCGCCGGTGTCGAAGCTCTGGGAGGCCAGGGCGCTGACGGACGGGTCCTTGAAGTTGGGCAGGTAGCCCACGTTGCTGACGTAGGACAGCTGGCTCGCGTTGGCGTTGGTGGGCAGGGTTCCCAGGCTGGAGGCCCAGCCCTTGGTCACTGCGCCGGTGCTGTTGCTGGACAGGTCCTTGTTGGAGATGCCGAAGTCCATCTGGATGGCCGTGGCGTTGGCCGATTCGGCCGTGCTGGCGTTGGACTTGCCCAGGAAGTTTGCGGTGAACACGGGGTAGCCGCCGGTGGAGAAGTCCGCCAGATCCCAGCTCCTGAGGTCCTCGGGCCCGCCGGAGCCGCTGCCGTTTGACTTGAGCGTGAAGGCGCTCATGCCGGAGAGCTGTCCGGTGGTGAATGTCAGGGTTCCCATCATGAGCACGCCCGAGACCTTGGTCTGGCCCTGGCCGATGGTTGTCAGCTGGCCGTCGGCTCCGCTGAGCATGCGCTTGTCCTCGGTGGGATCAACGGTGACCATGTATTCCCAAACCGTGCTGCCGCCCGCGTTGCTCATGGTGACCTGATCGAAGTACACGGTCACGTTGTGCGCAGTGCCGATGTCGTCGTAGATCTTCATGGTCGTGGAGTAGCCGTAGAGGGTCGAGGCCAGCGGGGTGTCCTCCCTGCCGTCCCAGTTCTCGAACATGGCGAAGTACGGATGATCCGCGCTGTCGGACCTGGACGCCGACGTGGGATCGAGGTTGGTGACGATGGACATGGAATTGGTCGCCTTGGGCGCCGACTGGAAATTCTCAAGCCTGATATCGGTGGGAGTGCCGATGATCCGGGTGGAGCTGGACGACGAGGTCGCCGTCGATGCGGTGGAGGATACCGTGGTGGTGGACTGTTCCACTGCCCATCCCTGAACCACGTATCCGTGGGGGTCCACCAGATAGCCGTCGTTGTCGAACCGGAAGTTGCCCGCTCTGGTGTACAGTTTCGCGTCCTCTCCCTTGGGAGAGACGACAAACATGCCGTCGCCGGAGATGGCCATGTCGGTTGACTCGGTGGAGGACTCGAAGGAGCCCTGGCCGAAGTCCGAATAGACTGTGGACACGCGAACGCCGCGTCCCACCTGGCCCACGCCGTTGACGGTGGCGAAGTCCTGGCTCAAGAGATCCTCGAACTGCATCCGGGTCCCCTTGAAGCCGACTGTGTTGACGTTGGCAAGGTTGTTGCCGATTACCGTCATCCTTTCGGAATGAACGGTCAGGCCTGTGATGCCCGCGTAAAGTGATGACCCTAAACCCATATCTACCTCCTGTCTCTTCTCCAAGAAGCCGGGGCCAAGTTGCCTCCGGCATGATTTGCCTAGCTTTCCGTCTCTTCCGATTCGTCGGTGGTCGTCGTGTCGTCGGTCACGCTTGCGCTGCCGGGGTCGACGATTTCCTTGACGTTGAGGAAGCTGATGAAACGGCCGTCCTTGAGACGCAGGTACTGGGTCCCGTTCTCATTGACCACGGCATCGACCGTTCCGGAAATTTCCGTTTGGACCATGACGGCCCCGCCTGTGAGGTCGCGACCGAGGATGCCGATGCCGTATGTGCCGTCGGGTACCAGGTCGCCGCCCTCGTTCCTGCCGTCCCACTCGTACTGGTAGGTTCCGGCTTCCTTGCTGCCCAGCTCCACCGTGCGGATGATGGCGCCCTCGTCGTCGTAGATGTTCATGAAGATCTCGGACACCGGCTCGCCGAACCCGTAGTAGATGGTCGAGGCGTTGCCTTCGTCGACGCTGATCTTGTACCCCTCGGCCTTGATTTCCTTGCCGATAAAGCTGACCGCGGAGAGCATGTCGCTCTGGGTCATGGATTCGCCCAGGGACTTGATGCCGTCATTGATGTTGGTCAGCTGTTCCAGGCTTGAGAACTGGGTCAGCTGGGACGTCATCTCCGTGTCTTCCATCGGATTGAGCGGGTCCTGGTGCGTCAGCTGAGCCACAAGAATGGTCAGGAAGTCGTCCTGTCCCATGCTGGTCTTGTTCTGGGGAGTGTTGGAGGCGGCGAGCCGCGACTCCTGGGAGCCCAACAAAACTCCGGTGCTGTCGTAGTATCCCATGATCGACCTCGCTTAGGCGATGACGTGGATGCCCTGCTCGGTGCGGGGCGTCGGGTTCGATGCGTTGTTCATGGAGAGGGCCGAGCCGCCGGCCTCGCCGCGCATGGCGCGCATGTGGTTGCGCATGGCGGTCATGACTTCGCGGTCGCGGGCCATGTTGTGCTGCTCGTTGCCGCTCCAGCTCTGGCCGTTCTGGTTGCCGGTCAGTCCGGCCTGCACGTCCAGCTTCTCGACCTTGAGCCCCTGGTCTTCCAGCGAGCTGCGGATGGCGTCGATGTTCTGATGGATGACCCGGGCGGCCTCTGCGTTGTCGGCGCGGATCACGGCGTTGACTTCCTTGCCCTGCACCTGGAGCACGATGCTCAGCTTGCCCAGGTTCTCCGGGGTGAGCTGGAGCGTGAGCTGCTTGGTGCCGTCGCTCAGGTTCTTGAAAATCGCGTTTTCCACCTGGTGCATGACCTTGGGGGCGGCAACCTTTGCCCACGCCTTGGGCTGGCTCTTGCCGGCCAGGTCCGTGGTGTCGGTCTTGAGCAGGGACGCCAGTGCGTCGGCCTTGGTCTGATTCCGGGTGTCGCCGGACTGGGCCGAGTCGTCCCGGAGCTTGCCGAAAAAGTTGTTCCACGCGTCGTCCGATTCGCTCTTGGACTCCTGGCCGTTGGGCAGCTCGGCCTCGGCCTTCTCGGGCACGGCCTGCTTGACGGCCTTGCGGGTCTCGGCGGGCATGGTGTCCTTGCGGGTGTCCACCGCTTCCTTGAAATCTTCGCGGGTCTGGGCCTTGGCCTCGGCCTTGACGCCCTCGTCGGTGACGCGGGGCTTGAGGTCCACGGCGGCCTGGATGTCCTTGGCGGCGGTGGAGTCCTTCGCCTGCTCGCCCATGGCCTGCACGAACGCCTTGCCCACGGCCTTGACCAGCTTGCGGTCCTTGGCGTCCATCTCGGCCATTTCCTGGCGGATCAGGGTGAAGGCTTCCTTGAGGTCGCGGGTGGTGGAGTTGGAGCCGATCATCTCCTTGATCTTGGAGGTGAACTCCTTGGAAAAGCTCATGGCCGTGGAGAACGCTTCGACCTCTTCCTTGGTCAGCAGCAGCTGCTGGGCCTTGGGCAGCTCGGCAAGCTTGGCCTGCATGGCGCTCATGACCTTGTCCTGCTCCCCGTTCTCAAGCTGGGAGATCAGGGTGGCGGATTCCTCGGAGGTGAAGCCGAGCTTGGCGAACATGCTGCCGAGCTTTCCCTTCTGTTCGTCGGAAAGCACGACCTTGCGCATCTGCTCCATCTTGGCGGACAGGGTGGTGACGAACTCGCCCCAGGTCATGCCCTCCTCGCTGTTGACCTTCTCCTCGATCTCGGCGATTTCCTTTTCGCTCAGGCCGTATTCCTTGAGGTCGTCCCTGACCTTGTCCATGTCTTCCTTGGTCATCCGCTCTTCGCGTTCGCGGGCCTTGGTCTCCCTGGCCTCCCGTTCTTCCCTGGCGCGGAGCTTGGTGTCCGCCGGAGCGTGGGTGGTCTTGGGCTCTTCCTTGACCTTGGGCGTGGCGTCGAGAATCTTTTCGTTGGTGGAGATGGGCGCCATGGCGAGTTCGTTCTCGACCAGGGTCGAGTGCTGCTCGAACACGTCGGCAAACATTGTCTGGCTGTCGGTCTTGGCGAAACCCGAGAATTTCAGGGGCTTGCGCTCATCCGATGATGTATCCAAAGCGATGCCGGGAATATTTTGCATGGTTATCTCCTTCGGCATGCTATTCATCAAAAGGCGTGCCAAAGTTGAAAACCCTGTATTTCAGGCGGTTGCATACTCCCGAACTAGGCAGAAAGAGCCACCTGGCGGCAGAGGCGGTGCTGTGGGTGAGGTTTTATCGGTACGGGTCGGCCTCGGTCTGGGCCGGAGGGTGTTTCGAAAGGGCTGGATCAGCGGCTCACGGCGATGAGCGTCTCCAGCATCTCCATGACGTCCGCCCAGGCGCGGCGAGAATAGCTGCCGTTGGCCAGGGACATCTGGGCGAAGCCGGTCAGGGGCCTGACCACGCCGGGGCTGGCGGCCCAGAAGGTGTCGTCCAGCAACGCGCCGGTGCGCAGGCCGTGCTTGAACTGGCGGCCCATGTCCGGGATGTGGGCCATGAGCGTTTGGGCCGCCTCGGGCGCGGATTCGGCCATGCCCTGCCAGGCCGCCGCTGTCTGGCCGTCGTCCCAAGAGCCCAGCCGCGCGCCGAAGAACGCCTGCCAGAACCGGGAGACGAGCCGCTCCTCGTCCGGGGGCGCGGCATCGAGCCTGCGCAGGCGGCACAGCCCGCGATCCCTGGTCGTCTCGAAGAGGGTCAGGCCGGGCAGGTGCATGCCCGAGAGCTTGGCCGCGGTGTCTCCGGCGGCCAGCCGCGCGGCCAGCACGGCGACACGCCTGGGCTCGAATGGGTCGTGGCAGTGCAGCCGGTCGCGGGAGCAGTGCCAGCAACCCTTGGCGCAGTCCATGTCCGCCCGGAGCACGAAGTGGCCCGGCGGGTAGGGGCCGGTCTCCCACGGGTTGACGTGGCCCAGGGAGAGGTTGAGGCACTTGAGCCCGGTCCAGGCGGCCAGGTGCATGGGGCCGGTGTCCGGCGTGATGAACAGGGCCAGGCTCTGGCCCACGGCGCTGAACTCGTCCAGGCCGAGCGTGCCGCACAGGTTGAGGGCCGGCGCATTGGCAAGGCGTTCGACCTCGCGTCCCAGCTCGACCTCTGCCGGGCCGCCGAAGAGCACGGGGCGCAGGCCGCGCCCCAGGAGTTCGTGGATCAGGCCTGCCCAGAACCGGGCCGAGGGCCGCTTGCCCGCTTCGCTCGCGCCCAGGAAGAGGCCCACCTTGGTGGCCCCGGGCGACAGCACGCGCGCCGAGTCGAACCGGGTCTTTGCCATGACCTCGTGGGGGATGGCGTCCAGGGCGTTGAGGTCCGCCCAGTGGAACCGGTTGTAGAGATTGTTGCGCACCAGGGAGGCCCGGTAGAGCTGCCATGCGCCGTGGACGAAGCGGCTGCCGTCCCGGGTCAGGGTCGGGCCGAGCTTGGCCTCGGCCTTCAGCTCGTCGGCCAGCCGTGCCGCCTCGTCGCGGATGCTCAGGTTGATCACCAGCTCGAAGGCGTGCTGCCGGAGCACGTCGGCCCCGGACCAGGGGAAATAGGTCGCCTTGGGCGAGATGCTCATGAGCGGCGTGTAGAACATCTGCTCCGCAGCCACGAAGAGCGGGTGGCCGGGATACTGCCGGGCGAGCCAGAGCATGAGCGGATAGGAGAGGATCAGGTCTCCCATGCGCTGCATCTGTAATATGAGTATGGGCCGCTTGGCGCTCATGACGTTTCCGGGCCTTGGGCGGTTGTGGGCATCACGCGAATGTCTCCCGCATGAGAGTCATGAGCCGGGTCATGCGGTGGTCGTAGGTGTGTTCCGCCAGGACGCGCTTTCTGGCCGCCGCGGCCACGCGCCCGCGCTTGTCCGGGTCGTTCAGGTAGATGTCCACCAGTCCGGGGATTTCGTCGGGGTGGTTGTAGAAGACGATCTCGCTGCCCGGTTCGAAGAGCTTCTCCATCTGCTTGCGATAGTCCGTGAGCAGGAACGCGCCGCAGCACGGCACGTCGAAGACCCGTTGGTTGACCGCCCCCTTCATCTGCTGGCTGGTGCAGTTGAAGTTGATGTCGCTGAGGGGATAGAAGTCCGGCAGGTCGTCGTAGTAGGACAGCTCCGGGTGATACCGCCAGCCTTCGCGGCCTTTGAGGATCTCCTTCCAGCCCGGGTCGCCCACGATGAGCGGCTCGTGGTCGAGGATGCGCAGCACGCAGTCGAGCCGGTAGAGCAGGGTCGCCTGCCAGGTGATGAAGGTCTCGAAGGCCTGGGTGCGCATGGGCGTTGCCAGGGCCTCGTAGTCGGCCCGCAGCTCGGGGAAATTCTTGATCAGGAATCGGCCCGAGCAGCGGTCCTCGGATTCGCCGAAGGCGCGGGCCACCATGATTCCGGCTTCCACCAGCCTTGGCGATGGGTTGGCCGCCTCCAGCCGCCTGATGGTCTTGGTCAGCATGGAGTTGCCCACAAAGGAGATGCGCGCCCGCCATGCCTCGACCGGTTGTGTCCTGCGCGGTACGAGTCGGGTCGGGTCCGCCCCCAGGGGCAGGTGGAAGACATTGGTGAATCCCATCTCCCCTAGCGATTCGACGGTGTCCGAGTCCCAGGTGAAGAGGGCTGTGCGCGTGCCGTGCAGGTTTTGGTAGGAGCCCAGGATCAGGTGCGGATTGTCCACGAACCACGAGGCAAGGGGCACGTTGAAACGGTCGAGCAGGGCGGCCAGCACGCCTTCACGGTCGACTCCCAGGTGGTTCACCGTCAGCACGAAGTCCGGCTTGAACCCGGTCAGCGTCGCCAGCATGTGGGAAACAAAGGTGTCGAGGTCCATCTCCTTTGTCCCGAAATCCATGAGCTGATGCTCGACGCCCAGCCGCCGGCAGGCGGCCTGTAGCTCTCCGGTCAGAAAGTACTGACTGGTCAGCAGCAGGATGCGCGGTTTTTTCTGCCGGAATTTAGGCCAGGAGCTTGTGGAAATCGTCATTGTCCAACTCTCTATCGTCGCGTCCCTCTTTTGTCCATACGAGTGTCTGAAAAAGGGCGGTATGCGCGGAGGTGCATCAGGGTTTGAGTTGGCTCAGGAGCATGCCCGCCAGCATCAGCCCGCAGCCGACGAGGGCGCGCAGGGAAAGGACTTCGCCCAGCATCAGCCAGCCGCCGATGGCCGCGAAGACCGCCTCGAGGCTCAGAATGATGGCGGCGTGGGCGGGCTGGGCGTCGCGCTGGGCCACCACCTGGAGGGTGTAGGCAACGCCCACGGACATCAGCCCTCCATAGGCCAGGGGCAGCGCCGCGCTGCGCAGGCCGGCCAGGGTGATCTCCTCGGTGGCCACGGCGCCGATGAGGCTCAGCACGGCGCAGGCCGCGAACTGGATGGTGGACAGCTTGATGGCGTCCACGCCGTCCATTCCCGGAGAAAGCTTGCCGATGAGCAGCACGTGTCCGGCCCAGAAGAGCGCGCTGATGAGGACGAGCATGTCGCCGAAGGAGATGGTCAGATCCGTGGTGACCGAGAGCAGGTACATGCCGATGACGGCCATGGTCGCGCCGAGCCATGTGCCCCAGCCGGGCCGCTGGGCCAGCAGCAGGCCGAAGATGGGGACGAAGACCACGTAAAGCCCGGTGATGAACCCCGCCTTGCCTGCGGTGGACGCCTCGAAGCCCAGGGCGGCCAGTTGCGGCTCGGCCAGCCCCACCTGCTGCAGGGTCGCGCCGCAGAAAAGGGCGAGGCCGAGGAGCCCGCCGCCGATGGACAGGCTCTTCTTGCTCGTGGCCACGAACTCGGGCGCGCGTTTTTTCTCCAGCCGCATGACCAGGGGGACCAGGGCCAGCGCGCCCAGGGCGAAGCGTACGCCGTTGAAGGTCAGCGGGCCGACGTGGTCCATGCCCACGCGCTGGGCCACAAAGGCGAAGCCCCAGATGGCGGCGGTGATGAAGAGCAGGATGTCTGCCCGGAGTATGCGGCTGTTCACGATGTGATCTCCTTGAAAAAGATCATATCCTGTACAGCAGATGGGCGAGATGCCGCAAGTCTTGCGTGGCCTCGGAGCGGGCCGGGCTACTGCTCGGCGTCCGGGGTCGGCTCATCGGGCGCGGCCGCCTTGGCCGCCTCCGCCTGGGCCGTGGCCATCTCGGCCAGCCCCTTGAGCAGGGTGAGCATGTATGCCTCGGCCTGGTCGGAGCCCTCGGCCGGGGCCCAGGATGGAATGTCCTTGTCCGAGCTTTGGGCGTAGGGGCCGTCCTTGACCTCGAAGACCAGGGTGTCCGGCTTGAGGGCGATGAACGTGTGATAGACGCTGGGGGCCACGTCCACGCCGAAGGTTTCCGTGCCGGGCTGGAGCAGGGTGTGGCTTTCGATCTCGCCGTCCTCGGTGAAGCGGACGAAGAGCATGGAGCCGGAGATGACCAGGATCGTCTCGCTCTTTGCCGGGTGCAGGTGGCGGTGGGGCGTGATGTATGTGCCGGGCTGGAGCGCGTTGAACATCCTCTGCGTTCCGTCGTCCAGCGACTTGTGCAGCCGCTGGAGCATTCGCTTGCGCGGGGACTCCCTGGACAGGGCGAGGAGCTGCCCGACCATGGTCAGGGTCAGGGGGATGACGTCGGTGTCCGGCGCGGCCACTGCCGTGAGGTGTTCTTTTTTGTCTTCACTCATGCCCCAAGTCCTACAACGCCGGGCGCGTTTGGGCAAGTCGGGGCGACAATCAGTCCAGCTTGAGGCCGAGCAGGGCGATCTCGGAATAGGCCAGGTCCACGTTGCGGGGCTTGACCCGGGCGCTCTTGTAGAAGCGCGGCGAGGCGATGGTTTCCACCTCGGCCCCGGGGCCGTCGTTCTCCACGAAGCGGCGGTCCGCCGCCAGGACGCAGTCGCCCTCGGGGAGCAGGGCCTGGGCGATGTCGCCCACGCGCTCCGTGAACAGGCCGGGATTGCTGCGGTAGAGGACGTCGTAATAGGTGACGTCGTTGCCCTTGGTGGTCACGGAGAGCAGCAGCAGGCACTGGGTGCAGCGGGTGGAGACGAGCACGGGGGTAACGGCGAGGCCGATGTGGTCCTTGAGCACCTTGACCTCGTCGGGATTTGCCCGCGTCACCATGGTGTCCGGGTCGTGGATCAGCTCCAGGTTTTCGAAGCTGCGTCCGTCCTTGCGCCACAGCAGCCGCTCGGTGTCGAGCACGTCCAGGCCCATGGTCTTGAAGAAATCGACGCGCTTGGGCGAGAGGGAGATCACCGTGCAGGTGTTGGCGGGATCTGCCGTGGCCATTTCGAGCATGGCCCTGCCCAGGCCCTGCCCCCGGTATTCCTTGAGGATGTACCAGGACGTGAAGTTGAGGAACCGTTCGCGCCGGGTTCCGATGGACCGGTAGGAGCAGATATGGCCGTGGAAGCCGACGATCCTGCCCGCGTCCTCGGCCACAATGCCGATGTCCGCGTTGTCCGCGCACCAGGGCGCGGCAAACAGCCGCTTCCACCGCTCGACGGAAAAGTCGGGGTTCATGTGCGTGTGGAGCAGGGTGCAGATGGCGTCGATGTCCCGGATTTCAGCCCGGCGGAGCGTTGCGGTCATGAAGGTGTCCTCTCGATTATGCGGCGGGCGGCCAGATCTCGGCGGGGCTTACCCACTGCGCGGCGGGGTGGCTGCTCGTGACAGAGATCAGGTCGTCCATGAAATGCCAGGCGTCGTCGTCCATCTCCAGATGATGGGTGAGCACGCCCGTGGGTTCGTCCGGGTCCACGTGGCCGGACCGTTTTTTCTTAAGATGTTCCACAATATTGGTCACGCACTTTTCGCGGCCTGAAAAAAATGCCTTGTGCCCTTTCCAGTCGAGCAGGTCGCAGTGGGCATCGGCCCTGCGCAGGCCGGGGGGCGTTTCGGGCGCGTCGCGCTTGTGACTGGCGGAGACGCCCAGGAAGCCCAGGCCGGGAAGATGGGGGAGCAGGCCGGGGTCGATCCTGTTCCACGGCGGGACCAGCGCGGCCACGAAGCGCGGCCCGAAAAGGGCCTTGAGGGCGGCCATGCCCGCGCCCAGCTCGCTCGTCACCTCGTCCAGCGGGCGGTGCAGGCCCAGCTCCCAGGCTCCGCCGCCCGGGGGGGCGTGGTTGACGTGGGCATAGCCGTGCTGGAGGGCGTGCAGGCGCGGGGAGGCCAGCACCAGCTCGCCAAGGGGCGCGCCCGCACGGGCCGGGATGACTGCCAGCCCGCAGTCCACCCCGCGCTCGGCGCTGAGGCGCGCCAAGCGGTCGAGGGCGGGACCGGGGGCGCCCGCGTCGTCGTCGCGCCCCCACAAGGCGGCGCGCCGCCCTGCGCTGGGCCAGGCGTCCAGCTCGCGCAGCAGCGGGTCAAATGGATCGGTGGTCATGGATACCTCGGATGAGGGGTCTTGTAGCAGAGGAGCCGCAGTGACTGCAAGCGGGCCTCTGGCGTTTTCTCCGGATACGTGTCAGGAGAGCCGGTGAGGAGACGGCCAATGAACGAGCCCGCGAGCAACATCATCTGGAACATGACGCGTAAGTGCAACTTTCGTTGCGAATACTGCTATTTCCCCCACGATAATTCTCCCGTCACCCGGACCCTGCCCGTGGACAGGATCACGGACTTCCTCGACGCCACCGGGCGCACCTGGACAGTGGGCATGACCGGCGGCGAGCCGTTCATCTATCCCGGGTTCGTGGATATCTGCGACGCCCTGACGCAGCGCCACCGGATCGGCGTGGATACCAACCTTTCCGTCTCGTCCAAGGTGCGCGAGTTCGCCCGGCGCATCGACCCGGCCAGGGTGCAGGACCTTTATGTCGCCCTGCATATCCAGGAGCGCGAGCGCATCAAGGGCGTTCCCGCCTTCATCGACAACGCGCGCCTGCTCATCGAGTCGGGGTTCAAGGTCATCGTCAATTACGTGGTCCATCCGAGCCTGGAGGACCGGTTCCGGGCGGACAGTGATTTCTTTGCCGCCCACGGCATCGCCATCACCCCGCGCCCATTTCGGGGCAAGCTGGACGGCAGGCGCTACCCCGAGGCGTACGGCGACCGTGCCCGGGCCATCTTTGCCGACCATCCCGAGCAGGGGCGCAAGATCGCCTTCAACTTTCAGGGCGTGCCCTGCTTTGCTGGGAAGACCCTCCTGCGCATGGACCCGGACGGCACGGTCTACCGCTGCCCGGGCGACAAGACCGTGCTGGGCAACGTCCTCGACGACGTGCGCCTGGCCGACGACGCGCAGCCGTGCACCAAGCCCCGCTGCCCCTGCCGGGGGCTGGACCACGTGGTCCTTACCAAAACCCAGCGGTTGCTGGTGGACGGAGTGCAGCACGCCGTGGTGGCGGATTTCGAGACCTCGGCCGCGGCCTTCGAGCGCGCCCTGGAGGCATCGCCCGGCCACCCCTGCGCCCAGAACAACCTGGGCGTCATCGCCTGGCGGCGCGGCGACGCGGCAGAGGCGGCCCGCCGCTTCGAGGCCGCCGGGGCGGCCCGGCCGGACAAGGACGCCTACCAGGACAATCTGGCCGGTGTCGGCTCCGCAGAAGGGGCCTTCGACCCCGAGCTTTGCCTGGACGTCAACCCGAGCGTGGAAAAGTAAATGGTGGAAGTGACGGCCGATGTCGGGTATGTATGCCGGGTCGGCCCTCAGTGGGCAAGTCCGCGCGACCCGGCCAAGTCCGGGGCAACACGAATGAATGCAACAGGCGCATTAGCTTGACCGTGTAATGGATATGGTATCGAACTCCTATAATATACTGATGTATTCCCATGACACCTACGGTCTGGGACACATCCGTCGCACCATGGCCATTGCGCGCAACCTCGTGCGGCCCGGCGTGAACATCCTCATCGTCACGGGGTCTCCCATCGTCGGGCGCTACACCATGCCCAAGGGCGTGGACTTCGTGCGCATGCCGGGCATGATCAAGAAGACCAACACGGTCTATGTTCCCCACTCCATCAAGGTCGATCCCAAGATCGCCATCGCCATCCGCAAGAACATCATCCTGTCCACGGCCAAGGCCTTCAAGCCGGACCTGTTCATCGTGGACAAGGTTCCCGCCGGGCTCAAAGGCGAGGTGCTGCCCACCCTGAAGTGGATCAGGAAACAGCGGCCCTGCGCCCGCGTCGTGCTCGGCCTGCGCGATATCCTCGACGACGCCGCGTCCACCCGGGCCGAGTGGGAGAAGAAGAAATATCACGAGATCCTGCGCGATCTCTATTCCGAGATATGGGTCTACGGCGAGAAGGACCTCTACAATCCCATCGAGGAATACGCCTTTCCCGAGGACATCGCGGCCAAGACGGTCTTCACCGGCTACATACCGCGCAAGGTTCCCGGCGTGCGCCGCGTCAAGCGCAAGCAGAAGCTCGTGGTGGTCACCATCGGCGGCGGCGGCGACGGCTACATCGTCCTCGACAACTACCTCAAGATGCTTGAGACCAACGGCACGGTGGACTTCAAGACCCTAATGATCACCGGGCCGTTCCTCGCCCCCAACCGGCTCGACGAGCTGGCGGACCGCGCCCGCGCCCTCAAGGTCGAGATCAAGCCGTTCATCAAGAACATCGAAAAGCGCATGGCCAATGCCGATCTCGTGGTCACCATGGGCGGCTACAACACCCTGTGCGAGATCCTCTCCCTCAGGAAGCCCGCCCTGGTCATCCCGCGCGACAAGCCGCGCCAGGAGCAGCTCCTGCGCGCCCAGGTCTTCCGGGGCAGGGGGCTGTGCGACTTCATCAAGTGGAGCGACGTCTCGCCCGAGCTGCTGCGCCACAAGGTCAACGCCCTGCTGGAAGACCCCGGCTCCTGCGTGGCCGATCTCGAAGTGTTCCGGATGACCGGCCTTGAGGTCATGTGCGAACGCCTTGCCCATTTCAGAGAGAACTGCCCGTGACATCACCCCGGAAAGGGAAAACCCTCGGCATGGTGCTCAAGGGGTATCCCCGAATTTCAGAGACGTTCATCTCCAATGAAATCCGTCTGCTCGAAGCCATGGGCTTCGACATCCACATCTATTCGATGCGCGCCCCGCGCGAGACCTTCAGCCACGACTCCATCAAGGAGATCAAGGCCGGGGTCACGTATCTGCCGTCGTCGCTGCTCCTGGGGCTGCCCGCCCTGCTGTGGCACAACCTGCGCCTGGCCCTGCGCATGCCCGGGCGGTATCTCGACTGCCTGAAGCTCATGGCCAGCCGGTTCCGCCTCGCGCCCAAGAAGCACACCTGGGTCAAGCACATGCTCCAGGCTGGCTACATCGTCCAGAAATCGGTCATCGACGACGGCGTGGAGCTGGGCCACCTGCACGGCCATTTCGCCCACACCCCGACCACGGTGACCATGTACGCCGCCCTCCTGGCGGGCGTGCCATTCAGCTTCACGGCCCACGCAAAGGATATCTACACCCAGGACCCCCGCCGCTTTGCCGACAAGGTGGACCGCGCCGGG
>CAMYLL010000039.1 GCA_947259235.1 uncultured Pseudodesulfovibrio sp.
TTTTCCTGTTCCTTAAAGAGTGTGAGTGGCGGTTCAATTGTGGTGACCATAAAATGTTACTTAAGCAACTGAAAAAGTGGATTAATCAGCGGGGAAAATCCTAGTTAGCTAGGACAGCCCCTAAATCAATTACTTGACTATGCTGAAATACATTTCAAAACAGAAGAAAAGTACTTTGACGAGTTTGGGTATCCAGATGCCGTCAACCATAAGGTGGAGCATGCTGTATTTATCGACCGTGTTTCCGCTGTTAAGTCTCGACTTGATGGAGGAGAGGGGATTTTGAGTCTCGAAATGCTGAGATTTGTAAGTAGCTGGTTGCTAAATCACATCAATAGTTCAGATAAGCAATATTCGCGATTTTTAAATGATAACGGATTGCGTTGATGGCGCTTTCCCTAAAAGGCTGGAAGTGGGTCTGACTTGTGTCCCTTCCCCCCAGGGAAAACGAATTTAATCCCCCATCAGTACCCTTTTTTATTCCGTGGGCGTTGTGTTCATTTCGTGTTTAGCTCTGCCGGTTCGGATGAGTGTATAGGCAGACGGTACACCAAGTGGTGCATAGTCCAGATTTGAGATATAATCGCTAGTATTTCATCATAAAATTTCAATGAGTTGTTTTACTCTGTTTATATCCCTCCCTCTTCGCAATAGAACATGATCGCTTCATCTCAAGAAGTTTTGTAACGCCTTGAAATGAGGCTTTTTCATTTACAGTCAGGTTGCGTGGTTTCCCATGAACCCGGTCAGGGCGTCATGCGAGCCCGAGAGATTGGACGATGGCGAGGGCGACCTTTTCCCCGTCCATGGCGGCCGAGACGATGCCGCCCGCATAGCCTGCGCCTTCTCCGCAGGGGAAGAGCCCTTTGACGCTGACGTGCTCAAGGGTGTCCCTGTCGCGGGGGATGCGTACTGGGGAGCTGGTGCGTGATTCGACCGCCAGGACCTTGGCCTCGTTGGAGTCGAAGCCCTTGAATTTGCGGCCGAGCTCAGGCAACGCCTTGCGCAGGCTGGCCGCGACCATCGGCGGCAGCAGGTCGTGCACGGGTGCTGAGTATATTCCTGGAATATATGAGCTCTTCGGCAGGTTTGAGGACAGATTTCCCGCCACGAAATCGCCGACGCGCTGGGCCGGAGCCTGTTGCGTCACGCCGTCCCCGGCAGCGAACATGGCTTGTTCCACCGACGCCTGAAAGTCGAGGGCGGACAGCGGATTGTTGTCTGCAGCCACGTCGTCAAGCCTGATCTCCACCACCAGACCGGCGTTGGCGAAGGGGGCGCGGCGCGAGGCGAGGCTCATGCCGTTGAGCACCAGCTCGCCCGGCGCGGTGGATGCCGGAACGACGTATCCGCCGGGACACATGCAAAATGAAAATACGCCGCGCCCGTCAACCTGCGTCGCGATGCGGTAGCTGGCCGCCGGGAGATTCTCGTTTCTGGGCGATTGGTGGTAGAAGATTCTGTCGATCAGCGGCTGGGGGTGCTCGATGCGCACTCCCATTGCGAAGGGCTTGGCCTCAACGAGTATCCCCCGCGCCATCAGGGTGCGGAATATGTCCCGCGCCGAATGGCCTGTGGCGAGAAGCACTGCGTCGGCGGAGAGTTTTTGGGCTCCGTTGGCACGGACGCCGGTTACCTGTCCGTTCTCCAGAATAAAGTCGTCAACACGGGTGTCGAAGTGGACCTCGCCGCCGCAGGCGATGATGTCGTCACGCATTGCGCGTACGATCCTCGGGAGCATGTTGGACCCGAGATGCGGGTGGGCGTCGATGCGGATGTCGCCGGGAGCGCCGTTGGCTATGAGCAGGTCCAGGACGCGCCCGACGTTCCCACGTTTGGTGGCTCGGGTGTAAAGCTTGCCGTCGGAGTATGCTCCGGCCCCGCCTTCGCCGAAACAATAGTTGGAATCCGGATTGATCAGTCCCTCGGTGTATATCTTTTTGAGGTCCTTGCGGCGCAGGGTCACGTCCTTGCCGCGCTCAACCACGATGGGCCGAATCCCGTGTTCAAGAAGGGTCAGGGCGGCGAAATATCCGGCAGGCCCGGCTCCGACGATGATGACTCGGCGGTCGCCAAGGCGGATCGGCTTGAAGATCGCCTCCCGGGGCTCAACGGCATCTGGCTCGCCCACGGCCACCTGGAGCACGAAGAGCGGGCGCCGGGAGCGTGCGTCCACCGAGCGGCGGGTGACACGGGTGGAGACGTCCGCACCACTCGGCAGGCCGGCCTTTTGAAGGGCGGCATTGCGAATGGCATGGGGACGATTGATGTGGTCCGGGTCGATCTTCACTTCCACAAGAACTGGCTTCATCTCGGTCTCACTTGCTTCGGGCCTTGGGCAGGTTGCGGGCCGGGGAGATATCTCCGTGGCCTGTTGTTGCAATGGACACTATCACAGGATGTTCGTAAGCGTGAGAGGCATGGAAAAGAATACTGCCGTCAGCCGGTGCTTGTCGCTATCGGAACTGCCCCGGAGGCCGTTTGGCTCAAGGCCGGGGAAAGCCGGACGCAACGTACAGCAATAGGCCGTGGTTCTCAAGTAGCGAATGGGGCCTTGGATCGAAGATTCCCACGGCTCATAATGTGATTAAACGGTACGTTTCCTGATGCTCCAACGATGAGCCCCGCTCCTCTCGTGCGGAGGGGAGCGGGGTTCGTGTTGGGCGTTATCTCCGTACCGTCAGATCATGTTGTTGATGATGGAGCCCTTGGCGTATCCGCCGAGGACATCTGTCTGGAAGTTGTAACTTTGGGCCATGCCCGAGCTGTCGCCGGACGAGGACCCGGAGTTCATGTAATCGAGCGTCTTGCTGACGAGCGCTCCCTCGGCGGATGGTTTGTCCACCGGGGCAAAGCCCGAGCCGCTGCCTGAGTTGTTCATAAAGTCCAGGGTCTCGGAAACCACGGCTGCGCCGAATGTCTGCTGATCGAAAGGCGAGCCGCCTCCGAAACCGCCGATTGCCATGGTCATAGTCTACCCTCCCGCCCTCTGGCCGGAAATAACGCCTCTCCATCCTCTGTGGATGGAAAATCATGTTTGCCGGATGCCCTCCGCTCCTGATCGCTTCCTCCGCAAGGCGCAGGACGGAACACACCTTCATTCGATCTATCGGCGGAAAACTCCATATCTTTAGGGCAGGGGATGAGATTTCTTGTGGAAGGGTGGCTGAAAGGGTTGCGTGACAGGCCTGTGCGGGGCGTGTATGTTTTCCATATGAGCGAAACGGCATACATGGCGATATCCATTCTTGCGGGAGTTGTGGCGGCCGTATTGGCGGCGTGGAAGTTAAAGGCGCGCTGCGCGCCGTGACTCCTGATCTATGTCGCACTCGGCGCGGGTTTCGCCGTGTACTCCATCCTCCTGCTTCTGCGATAGATTCGCCCTGGCCCGTGGTCTCGTGGCCGGAAGAGGCGAAGCGAGTTCCATAAATACGGAACAGCCCCTGCGGCGCTGGCCGTAGGGGCTGTCTCGTGCCTCGGGGGCAGAATCTATTGAGCCTGGCGGCGTTACTCGTCGCTCTTCACTTCGTCCCACAGGGCGTTCATCGCGTCGAGATCAAGCTCGGAAAAGTTCAGCCCGCGCTCTCCGGCCAGCGTTTCCATCGCCCCGAACCGTCGGAGGAACTTCTGGTTGGCAAAGTCCAGGGCGGCGTTGGCCTTGATCCCCTTGCGTCTGCCGAGTTCCACCAGGGTAAAGAGGTAGTCGCCGAATTCCTGTTCCGCCGCGGCCGAGTCGTTGCTGGCCATGGCCTCCTTCCACTCGCTCCATTCACTCCGCAGACAATCTTCCACGTCCTCGTCCGACTTCCAGGTGAACCCGTTGCGGGCGGCCTTGGAGTTGATCCGGTACGCCTTCAGCAGCGGCGGCAGTCCCTTTGGCAGGGAGTCGAAGACGCCGTCGCGCTTGGTCCCCTTGTTTTCCTCGCGTTTTGTCTTCTCCCAATTATCCCATAATTCCTGTATGTTGCCAAACGTCTTGTCGTCAAAAACGTGGGGGTGGCGGCGGATCATTTTTGCCGTACAGTGTTTGAGGGAGTCGGTCAGCGTGAAGGCGTTTTCCCGTTCGTACAGGGTGGCGATGAACAGGAGGATGAACAGGACGTCGCCAAGCTCCTCCCGAGCCTCCTCCTTGTCGCCCAGGCGGATGCCCTCGATGAGTTCGAAGGCCTCCTCGGCGAGGTAGTCGCACATGCTCTCCGGGGTCTGCTCCTGATCCCAAGGGCAGCCGCCCGGGCCGAGGAGCGCGTCGATGACATCCATCAGTTCCTTGAGGGCCGGTGCGTGCGCGTCAGTATTTCTTCCGCTCATGGCGTATATTCCTCCAATGTGCCGACGCGGGGCGTGGCGTGTTGTGGTGGTTTCGGGCCGAGGCTACTCGGACTTGGCGTCCCCGTCGATGCCTATGGCTTCCTTGGCGGAGTCCAGCGCGTCCTGGGGGGAAGGGAGATCGAATCCCTTGGACTTGAGCGCGTCGCGCATGGAGTCCGGGGCGAGTTCGACCACGAGTTGCACCATGTGCTGCGAGCGCGGGGCAATGTATGACTCCTTGAGCCATCGGGATTCCGGGGCGAAGGCCTGGATGAACGTCAGCAGGATCAGCCCGATGAGGATGCCCTCGATGAGGCCGAAGATGCCTCCGGCGGTTCTGTCCACCCAGCCGAGCAGGGCTATGTCCAGGGCGGTCCGCAGGAGTTTGGCCAGCAGCCAGAAGACTATGAGCGTGCCCAGGAAGATGATGACGTAGGAGAGGGCGTCCACGGTCATCTCGCTTTTTATGTACATCTCCAGATGGGGAACCAGCAGATGTTGGTACCGGGAGGCAAGGAAAATGCCCAGAATCACGGCGGCCAGGGAGAGCACCTCCTGCACCAGCCCGCGAAAGAACCCGCGGATGAGGAATATGGCGACGATGCCGATCAGGAGTATGTCTAGGAAATTCATGGTATCGCGTCCTAATTAATAATGAATATGAACCCTCTGCCGATGGACCTAGCAAAATGAGAAGGAAATGTGAACTGGGCAGGGCGTTTTTTTTCTTGATTGACGTCATGTCGGCGCCGCGCGGGCTTGTGTCCGCCCCGGAACTCGGCTAATTGATACGACCAACTGCAAACGGATACGCAAAGGAGAGGCCGATGCTGGTCCATAAGACCGATTTCCCCGGACTTCTGATTCTGGAGCCGCGAGTTTTCCAGGATGACCGGGGCTTCTTTCTGGAAAGCTATAATCGGGACAAGTTCCGGCAACTCGGAATTGACAGAGACTTTGTGCAGGACAACCACGCATACTCCCGTGAAGAGGGTGTGCTCCGGGGGTTCCATTTTCAGCTTCCACCCTATGCGCAGGCCAAGTGTGTGTGGGTGACCCGGGGCGCGGTGCTTGACGTGGTGGTTGACCTGCGAAAGGGGCCGACCTACGGAAAATGTCAGCACGCTGTTCTCAGTGCTGTCAACTTCAAGCGCATGTTCATCCCCAGAGGGTTTGGGCACGCCTATGTCACTCTGCTGCCCGACACGGAATTTCAATACAAGGTTGATGCGCCGTACATGCCGGACTATGACTGCGGTCTTGTCTGGAATGACCCGGACATAGGCTTTGATTGGAATATTGTCCTCGATGGGCGCGAGCCCATCCTTTCGGATAAGGATCGCGCGCTGGGATCGTTTGCGACCTTTGAATCTCCCTTCACCCACGAGGATATCTAGCATGACCAAAACAACGTCCAAGCCCGTATTCCCGGAGGAATGCCACGCCATAATCCTGGCCGGCGGTTCCGGTACCCGGCTGTGGCCCTTGAGCCGCAACCTTCTGCCCAAGCAGCTGCTGGTGCTGGGAGGAGAGTTGACGCTCTTGCAGCAGACCGTGAAACGGGTGCTTGCCGCCTTCGACCCCTCGCGCATCTGGGTGGTCACCAATGAAGAGCATGTCTTCGAAGTGCGCAAGCAGATCGAGGCCGTGAGTCCCGGCATGGCCGGGCAGGTGCTTGCCGAACCTTTGAGCCGCAACACGCTCCCGGCCATCATGCTCGGTCTGGATAAATTTACCGGCGACAATGAAAAGGTTCTTGCGGCGGTTTTCCCCTCTGACCATCTGATCCGCAACGACGAGGCGTGGACCGCTGATCTTGTCCGTGCATCGCGGCATGCCATAGACCAACGGTTCGTGACCTTTGGCGTGGAGCCCGGCAAGCCCGAGACCGGCTATGGCTACATCACATTGGGCAAGGAACTGGACAAGGGCATCTACGCGGTGGACGGCTTCGTGGAAAAGCCCGACCTTGCCACGGCGAAGGCGTTTTTGCGCCACGGCAGCCACTACTGGAACAGCGGCATGTTTCTCTTCCGGGCCAAGGACTTTTTGAAGCAGATAGCCAAGTGCCAGCCCGAGTTGTGGGAATGGTGGATGTCGCGTGAGGATAAGCCTCTTGTGCAGGGCTATCGTGATATCCCTGATATTTCTGTCGACTACGGCGTGGTCGAGAAGATCGACAACATCGCGGTGGTACGGGCCGGGTTTGACTGGGATGACCTCGGAAGCTGGGAGGCCATGTACCGTCTGGGCGTCAAGGACGAGAACGGCAACGTCATCCAGGGCGATGTCCTGGCCATGGACTGCCGGAACTCCCTGCTCATCAGCCAGGGGGGGAAGCTTGCGGCCGTGGGGCTTGAGGACATGATAATGGTCCAGACCCGCGATGCGACGCTGAGCTGTCCGATGAAGCACGTGCAGTCGGTGCGCAGCGTGGTGGACGCCCTCAAGGCCGAGGGCAGCCAGTTGGTTGAGAGCCATCCCACGGTGGTTCGTCCATGGGGGAGCTATTGCGTTCTGGAGGAAGGCCCCCACTACAAGATAAAGCGCATCCAGGTGAACCCCGGCGCACGGCTGAGCTCTCAGATGCACCATCACCGCAGCGAACACTGGGTGGTGGTCGATGGCACGGCCGAAGTCGAGGTGGACGGAAACGTCCGAATCATGGTCGAAAATCAGTCCGTGGACATTTCCAAGGCGTCGCAGCACCGGCTGGCCAATCCCGGCAAAGTGCCTCTGGACATCATAGAGATTCAGAGCGGACCGTATCTTGAAGAAGACGATATTGTACGATTCGAAGACGTCTACGGGCGTGTAAATAAATAAACTCAATGGGGGTTTTCCCATCTAGCAAACGGATATGATTGATGTTTGCCGTGTCCGAGAGATCGTGAAAATTTTCATATTCTCTTGACATAAAAACAATCCGTGCCTTATGGGAACGTTGTTCAATTGGTGTGATTTTCACATAAACTTTAGAGTGATGGGGCGAGAGGTTATGGAGGAAAGAAGAACATCGAAACGGTGTGGAGGGGTTCTCCCTTTCATCATCGGCTTCCTGGCCACATGCGTTTTGGGGTGGGCTGTGATTCCCGGGCTGTTCTTTGAAGAGGTAGAACAGCCTGTCCGGTTCAGCCATGCAATTCATGTGGACGACCAGGGAATGGAGTGTGACAGCTGCCACTATTTCCGGGAAGACGGCACCTACGCCGGATTTCCCACCAACGAGGGATGCGCGGATTGTCATGCGGTTGATCCTGCCGAAGCGATGGAAGCCATCGCCGAAGCCGGTATCGACCCCACCGACTACGATGCCATCATGAAAGCCGAGATCGGCGCCATCGAGGACAACTTGGCGTCCGAATCCGAAGAGAACAAGCAGGCCGAGCGTGAGTACGTCGTCAAGTACCTCATTCAGGGCAAGGAAGTGCCGTGGCTGAACTATCAGTATCAGCCCGACAACGTCTTCTTCTCCCACCAGGCCCACGCAGGTCTCGACATTGCGGAACTTGCCGCCATGAAAAACGAGCTGTCCAGCGTTGTCGATGCGTCCGTGTTCGAAGAGCCCGCAGAGCAGAACTGCAACCTGTGCCACCTCAAGGACATTGACAAGACCGATACGCCGCCGGCCTTCGAGCGGAATGTCCTCTCCGGCTACAGCAAGATGACCATGAAGATGTGGAAGTGCGAACGGTGCCATGCCCTCAAGGGCCAGCCCAACGCCTGCTACACCTGCCATAAGTAAAGGGGAGCTGAAGATGAGCGTAGCACGCAGAGCTTTTATTCAGATGAGTGTGGGCGCCACCGTCGGTATCCTTTTTACACCGACGGTTTGGACCGCCCTTGATGATGTGTCCATCTGGACACAGAACTGGCCGTGGATTCCCACGTTGAAATACGGGGAAACCGCAAGTGTGCCGACTGTGTCCAAGATGTGTGAATCCGGCTGTGCCGTGAAGGTCCGCACCGTTGCCGGAACCGCCTTCGGAACCGAAGGCAACGTTGACAACCCTCTCTCCGGCGGCGGTATCTGCCCCCTGTGCGCCAACGGCGTACAGACCATGTACAGCCCCAACCGGATCAAGGCCCCCATGCTTGCAGGCAAGGAGATATCCTGGGACGAAGCCAGGACCGTCGTTGCCGAAAAGCTGGCAGCCGCCGGCAGCAAGGTCGCCGTCATCAGCGGCGATCAGACCGGTACGATCAACGAAGTCTTCTCCGCGCTGCTTGCCAGCAAGGGGAGCGACGCTTTCTATGCCATGCCCTGCGAAATGCAGGCTGCCGACAAGGCATGGACCGGCCTGATGGGCGGTTCCGGCCAGGTCGGATATGATCTCGAAAACGCCGACGCGGTCCTGCTGGCCGGTGCGGATGCCCTGGAATCCTGGGGGCCCACCGTTGCCAACCTCAAGGCCTTCGCGGCCAACAAGTCCGGCAAGTTCATCTTTGCCGGGCCCGTGCAGACCCGCACCGCGGCCGTCACCAGCAAGTGGGTGCCGGTCCCGACCGAAGGCATGGCTGCCTTCACCCTGGGCATCTGCTACTATGTCATGCAGGCTGGCAAGTCCGTGCCTGCGGCTGACTTTGAGCAGTTCAAGGCCATGGTCATGAGCGGATACACCCCGGCCAAGGTCGAGGCCGCCACCGGCGTCAAGGCCGACGTGATGGCCGATGTGGCCAAGACTCTGCTCGCCGCGAACAACCCCGTGGTCGTTCCGGCCGGTTCCGTTGCCGGAGCCGCTGCAGCCTTTGCGCTGAACCTGCTCCTTGGCGGAGCCATGACGGTCCTGCCCGAGTTCGGCAAGGCCGTTGATGGCGCTATGTCCCGCAGCGACATGCTGCAGAAGGACATCCTCCAGGGTGTGGATGCCGACGTCCTGTTCATCTACGAAGCCAACCCGATGTACGCGTTGCCCGAGCAGATCAAAGCCGGGTTCACCGTGGCCTTCGACAGCCTCAATACCGAGACCACCGCAGCCGCGGACCTCGTGTTGCCCACCCCGCACTCCTTCGAGCGCTTTGAGGATCTGGCCAGCCCCTATGGAGTGGCCGCAGCTTCTTACAGCCTCGGTGCACCGATCTCCAAGCCGACCGTGAACGCCATGAGCGCCGGAGACTTTGTCCTCGGCCTGGCCGATCTCGGTTTCGAGACCTTCGAGGAAGTGGTCGACGCCAAGGTCGCCGCCATCGGCGCTGACAAGGATGAGCTGGTCGGCGGAGCCGCCTATGTGCTCGAAGAGACACCGGACATGTCCGGCGTCACCCTGGCCGCCAGCGTGCTGGGCAAGGCCGCCGTTCCCGTCAAGGGGACCGGCGCTGTGGCCCTGGCTCCCTATACGCTGCTCAACGTGGGCACGGCCAACCAGGCCACCACGCCCAACGCGCCCTGCACCATCAGCAACAACCAGCTCATCGGCGACAGCATGGTCGTCATGATGGCTTCCGTCACCGCCAAGAAGCTTGGCGTGGGCGTTGGTTCCAAGGTCAAGCTCTCCGGCGGAAGCGGCGATTGCGAGGCTCTGGTCCAGATATACGAGGGCGTTCTGCCCGGCGTTGTGGCCGCCCCTCTGGGTATGGGTCATACCGTTGGTGACGAGTTCTCGAAAGGCAAGGGCGATAATGTCTACAAGATCCTCACGGTGAGCTCCGAGGCTGCCACTGGCACCTCCACATGGGCCGGTTCCACTGTGAACGTCGCCAAAATCTAGGGGGAACCGACATGCAAACGAAAGAATTCAAAATCAAATGGGGCATGGTCATTGATATTGACAAGTGCACCGGCTGCGGGGCCTGTATGGTCGGCTGCCAGGTGGAGAACAATATCGCTCCCATGACCAAGAAAGACCCCTATAACTACGTTCAGGCCCTGACCACAGACCGCGACGACGCGGCCAACAAGCTCAGGACCCTGACCTGGCTGACCGTGTACGAACTGTCCAACGGGAAGACCTTCCCGGAGCACGAAGTGGCTTACCTGCCCAGGCCCTGCATGCAGTGCGGTAATCCCGCATGTGTGCCCGTGTGCCCGGTCATCGCCACGGACAAGAACGAAGAGGGCGGCATCGTCTCCCAGATCTACCCCCGTTGCATCGGCTGTAGATACTGCATGGCTGCGTGCCCATATCACGCCCGGTACTTCAACTGGTGGGATCCCCTCTGGCCGGAAGGCATGGACAAGGGTCTGTGCCCCAACGCGTCTCCGCGCCCCCGTGGCGTTGTCGAGAAGTGCAGCTTCTGCCACAGCCGTTACCTCAAGGCCAAGGACAAGGTCCGTGCCGAGGGCGGCGATCCGATGAATCTGCCCGACGGCGCGTATACCACCGCCTGTGCGGACATCTGTCCGACCAAGGCCATCACCTTCGGCGATCTGAACAATCCCGAGCACAAGGTGCATGATCTGGCCAAGAGCAAGAACGCCTTCCGCCTGCTCGAAAAGCTCGGCCTGGCTCCCCAGGTTTACTACATGAGCGAACGCGAATGGGTGCGCAAGCAGGGCGACAACTACAATGGTAACGGCGGCCACGGGGCTCCGGCAACCAATCACGGCTAGGAGGCTGAACAATGGATAGCAAACTCTTCCCGGAAGGGACGCAGCGGTGCTCGTTTGGCCAGTTCCTCATCTGGCTGGCAGTGATCCTCGGCTTCTTCGGCTGGGGCCTGTACGCCGCCGTGCTCGTTCTCTATAACGGCATCGGTACCACCGGACTGGACAACTACTTCGGGTTTGGTGCCTGGATCACCTTCGACCTCGCGGTCATCGCCCTTGGCGCAGGTGCGTTCTTCACCGGCCTGCTCAAGTATATCCTCAAGATCAAACAGCTTGAGAAGATCATCAACCTGACGGTTATCGTCGGTTTCATCTGTTACTCCGGCGCCATGCTGGTTCTGACCCTCGACATCGGTCAGCCCGGTCGCGCATGGTTCGGCTACTGGCATCCGAACGTCCACTCCATGCTGACAGAAGTTATCTTCTGCATCACCTGCTACTGCACCGTTCTGATCATCGAGTTCGTCCCGCTGGTCCTCGAGCAGAAGCAGCTGAACAAGATTCCCTTCATCCATGCTCTTGCGCACAACATGCACATCAACATGGCTCTGTTCGCCGGTCTTGGCGCGTTCCTGTCCACCTTCCACCAGGGATCCCTGGGAGGCATGTACGGCGTCCTCATCGGCCGCCCCTATGCCTTCCGCGAGGGCTTCTTCATCTGGCCGTGGACCTTCTTCCTGTTCGTGCTCTCCGCTGTCGGTTCCGGCCCGGTCTTCACCGTCCTGGTCGCCACCTTCATGGAGAAGCTGACCGGCAAGAAACTGGTCGACTTCAAGACAAAGGCTCTGATGGGCAAGATCGCTGGCTCCATGCTGTGCGTCTACATGTTCTTCAAGATCCTCGACACGTGGGCATGGGCCACCGGCTACCTGCCTTCCGTCGGTCTGACCTTCGACCAGATGTTCTACGGCGTAGCCTACGGTAAATGGCTGATGTGGGCCGAGCTCGGACTGTGCGGCGTCGTTCCGGCCATCATGCTGGTGACCCCGTCCATCCGCAACAATCCGGCCCTGCTGTATACCGCAGCGTTGCTTGACTGCTTCGGCATCTGCATCAACCGCTACGTCTTCACTGTCCAGACCATCGCCTTCCCGGCCATGCCGTTCGACAGCTGGCAGGTGTACTACCCGAACTGGGTGGAATATGCCTCGTCCATCATGATCGTCGCCTATGGCTTCCTGGTTCTGAGCCTCAGCTACCGTTACCTGCCGGTATTCCCGCTGGAAACCAAGCTGAACTATCAGTCCGGCGAATAATCTCGCGGACACCCTGTCACTCATCAAAGGCCCGCTCGAAAGAGCGGGCCTTTTTAATGTCATCTTGTTCGACGTTGTTCCGGGTAGTCAGTCGTGTTCCAGTTCGTACGGGCAGGAGGATTGAACGACGCCAGCCAATCACTGGTTTGGTGAAGCAGTTAACTGTGAACCCGCAAGAGGCGTTCCGTCGACAAGCTGTCTCAGGCGATTTTCAGAAGCCGGGCAGCGCAAAGGGCAGTCTCCGAGATGGGGCGCCGCAGGCTTACCCTGTTTCCTCCTGCGCTCTGTTTACGCCTCTTCCTGCGCCGGTTCGGCGTTGCGGTTCCGTTCTTCCAGCCACTTCTGAAGCTCATCCATGTAGGTATAGAATATGGGCGTCAGGTAGAGGGTGACTATCTGCGAAAAGGCAAGCCCGCCGACGACGGCGAGTCCGAGAGGGCGGCGGACCTCCGCCCCGGCTCCGATGCCCATGGCTATGGGGAGTGCGCCCATGATCGCCGCAAGGGTTGTCATGAGGATGGGGCGGAAACGGATTGTTGCTCCCTTGAAGGCCGCTTCCTCGGGCGTGATCCCGGTTTTTTCCGCCTCGATGGCGAAGTCCACCACCATGATGGAGTTCTTTTTGACGATGCCGATGAGCATGATAATGCCGACCATGCCGTAGAGGTCGAGATCGTAGCCGAAGAGCATGAGTGTGACGAGCCCGCCAAAGGCGGCGGAGGGCAGCCCGGAGAGGATGGTCAGCGGATGAATGAACGATTCGTAGAGCGAGCCGAGCAGAATGTAGATGGCGACGATGGCGATGAAGAGCAGGAAGTAGAGTGAATTCATGGACTCGGCAAAGGCTCCGGCCGTCCCCTCGAAGGTGGTGCTGACCGTCTGGGGCAGCTTGTCCAGAGCGAGCCTGTCCACGGCCTCAGTGATCTGGCCCATGGATGTGCCTGCTTTTCCGTTGAAAGAGAACGTGACGGATTCGAGTTGCCCCGTGTGGTTGACCGTCACCGGTCCCGTGGTCTCTCGAATGGTTGCCAACGCGTCGAGGCGGACGAGGTTGCCGGTGCTGGAGCGGACGTAGAGCATGGACAGGGCGTCGGCGTTTTTCTGGAACTCCGGCTTGAGCTGCATGATCACCTTGTATTCGTCGATGGTGGCGTAGATGGTCGAAATCTGCCGCTCGCCGTAGGCGGTATACAGGGCGTTTTCAATTGGCGCATTTTCAGAATTCTGTTGCCATTCGAAAAATTCAGCCTAATATAGAAGGTTCCCACTTGTAGCTGGAGGGTGGAGCCATGCGGGAAAACAAGCTGGAATGGATGCTTAGGACGTTC
>CAMYLL010000040.1 GCA_947259235.1 uncultured Pseudodesulfovibrio sp.
CAGCCCCAGCGAGACGCGGCCGATGTCCGTCTCGTCGATGTATATCCACATCTCAAGACGCGTGGGATCGAGGACGGTGATGAGGTTGGACACGGACAGGCCGGAGACGATGGTCTCGCCCTCCTGAGCCGCCACCTGGCTGACCACGCCGTCTATGGGGCTGTAAATACGGGTATAGGTGAGCTGGACCTTGAGGGTGTCGAGCTTGGCCCGGGCCGAGGCCACGGAGTGGCGGGCCATCTGGGCGTCCTGCAGGGCGATGTCCAGGGAGTCCTGGGGCTCCAGCTCCTGCCGCACCAGGGATTTCTTGCGGGGCAGGGTTTTCTCCATGTAATTGAGCTTGGCCTGCTGAAGCCGCAGGTTGGCCTCGGCCTCGTCTATCTTGGCGCGCAGCTCGCGGCTGTCTATCTCGGCGATGAGGTCGCCCTTTTTGACCGTGTCGCCCACCTTGACCTTGACGGAATCGAGCACACCCGTGGCCTGGGCGCCGATCTTGACCTGCGCGCCCACCTGGGCCTTGGCTATGCCCGTGGCCTCAAGAAGGCGCGAGACGTCACCGCGGCCGATGGTGGCGGTCTTGATGATGGTTATCTCGCCCTTGGACGACGTGCCGGTGAAGTACCACACCCCGGCGCCTGTGAGCAGCACGGCCACTGCGATGAATATGAGTTTTTTCATGGAGCCTTACCTGTTTCCGGGCTTGTTCTGTTCCTGGCGCAGGACCTCGTCGAATTTCGGGACCCGGCCTCGCCTGCTGCGCATGATGATGTCACGAAACGTGGTCGCCTTGAAGGAGAAACCGCAATCCTGACGCAGCCAGCCGCCCTGATAGTAGAGGGACTTCGACGGATAGGTTCTACACACCGGCAGACGATCTTCATAGCATGTGCAAAAATTATCCGCACCCTGCAACGTGCAGCGGAACACGAGGTGGCCCCAGTCGTCGCGCCCGGTGATCTCGAACCGCTCGTGGCCCGGCTTGCGCTCGCACAGCTTGCGGAAGGCGCGCTCGGACTTCAGCCAGCGGCCCCGGTCGTGCAGCAGGATGTCGTGGCAGCACTCGCCGCAGACGTTGCACTGGCCCAGCACCTTGACCTCGCTGCGCAGGATCAGGGCGCGCAGGCGGCGCATGAGCCCGGTGAAGGTCCGCAGGCCGCCCACGGTCTAGCCTCCGAGCTCCTCGACCCAGCCCTTGATGGGCGTCTCCATGATCCGGCGCAGCTCGGCCAGCCGCGCCTCGGACTCCGCCTCGAAGCGCAGCACCAGCGCGCCCTGGGTGTTGGAGGCGCGCACCAGGCCCCAGCCGTCGCCGAACTCCACCCGCGCACCGTCCATGTCGATGACGTCGTAGCGCTCCTTGAAATACGCCTGGGCCCGGGCCACCACCTCGAACTTGACCGCCTCGGGGCAGTCCATGCGGATCTCCGGGGTATTGAAGGTGGTGGGCCAGTCGCTCAGGAAGGCGGACAGGGGCCGCTCGTCGCGGCTGAGAATCCCGGCCAGCTTGAGCGCGCCGAAGGTGGCATCGTCAAAGCCGTGGTAGCCGTGGAAGAAGAACATGTGGCCGGACATCTCGCCGCCGATGGCCGCGCCCGTCTCGATCATCCGGCTCTTGACGATGGAGTGGCCGGTGACGCACATCTCGGCCGTGCCGCCGTGGTCCTCCACGTCCTTGAAGAGCAGGTGGCTGCACTTGACGTCGGCCACCACCCCCGCGCCGGGCAGCTCGCGCAGCAGGTCGCGGGCATAGATGGCCAGGAGCTGGTCGCCGTACATCAGGCGGCCCGTGTCGTCCACTGCGCCTATGCGGTCGCCGTCGCCGTCAAGCCCCACGCCCAGCTCCGCGCCGTGCGCCACCACTGCGGCCTTGAGGTCTTCCACGTTGGCCTCCACCACTGGGTCCGGGTGATGGTTGGGAAAGGAGCCGTCCGGCTCGCAATAGAGGCGGATGACCTCGGCCCCGGCGGCCTCCAGGATGTCGGCGGTCAGGTCGCCCGCCGCGCCGTTGCCGCCGTCCACCACCACCTTGACCGGCCGGGCCAGGGTAACGCGCGAGAGCAGGTCTTCCTTGTAGGTGGGGATGATGTCGTGAAAAGACACCAGTCCCTGGCCCGAGGGAGAGTCCCCGGCCTGCATCAGGTCGTGGATGGCCAGGACCTCGTCGCCATAGATGGTGGAGCGGCCGCCCCATACCTTGAACCCGTTATACTCGCTCGGGTTGTGGCTGGCCGTGATCATCACGCCCGCCTCGAAGCCCAGGTTGCGGGCAGCGAAATAGAAGACCGGAGTGGAGACCTGGTCCAGGCAGACCACGTCGACGCCGGTCATGGACAGCCCCTGGGCCATGGCCCGCTGATAGCCCGGCGAGCTGGCGCGGCAGTCGTGCCCGAGCAGGGCGCGGGTCCAGCCGTGGCGCAGGAAATACGCGCCGCAGGCCCGGCCCAGCTCGCGCACCCAGCTCTCGTCGAAGTCCTGATCCACTATGCCGCGAATGTCATATGCTCTGAAGATGTGTCTGCTCATGATCCTGGTGTGTTTTGCGCCCCGGGGGCGTATTGTTCGTCATGTTCGACGTCGTGCCGACAATCGTCCGGCTTTCCTTGACCTCGTGTCCCATTACGCCTATTCCTGAGGCATTATGAATTGGGATTGGGAAAAACTACAAAAACAACAACAGGGGCGCCCGGGCGGCAAGCCGCCGAGCTTCGACGACTTTCAGGAACAGTTTGAAAAGTTCAAGCGATTCAAACTGCCAGGCTGGAAGCTCATCGTGCCTGTCTTCATCATCCTCTGGATCGCATCCGGGTTCTACATAGTGGAACCGGACGAGGTCGGGGTGGTCAAGCAGTTCGGGCAATTCAACCGCATCACCACTGCCGGGCCGAATTACCACATTCCGTACCCGGTGGAAAGCGCCATGACCCCCAAGGTCACACAGATCAGGCGCGTGGAGTTCGGTTTCCGGTCCACCGGCCAGGCCAGGACCCAGACGTTCCAACAGGGCATCTCCCGCGAGGTCCCCGAAGAGGCGCTGATGCTCACCGGCGATGAAAACATCGTCTCGGTGCAGTTCATCGTCCAGTACATGATCAAGGACGCCAGGGAATACCTCTTCAACGTCTCCGACCCGGAGGCCACCATCGTCCACGCGGGCGAGGCGGCCATGAGAGAGGTCATCGGCAAGGGCAAGATCGACGACGCCCTGACCACCGGCAAGCAGGACATCCAGGTCCAGACCCGCGACCTGATGCAGCTCATCCTCGACTCCTACCAGACCGGCGTCAGCATCGTGGCCGTGCAGATGCAGAACGTACACCCGCCCGAGCAGGTGGTGGACGCCTTCAAGGACGTGGCCAGCGCGCGCGAGGACAAGAGCCGCTTCATCAACGAGGCCGAGGCCTACCAGCGCGACATCCTGCCCAAGGCGCGTGGCGAGGCATCACGCATCGTCAACGCGGCCCAGGCCTACACCCAGTCCAAGGTCCGCCAGTCGCAGGGTGACGCGTCACGCTTCCTGGCCGTGCTCAAGGAATATGACAAGGCCAGGGACATCACCCGCCGCCGCCTCTACCTCGAGACCATGGAGTCGATCCTGCAGAACCCGGAGATCGAAAAGCTGATCATGTCCGACGACGCGCTCAGGAAATCCGTTCCCTACCTGCCTCTGGACAAGCTGCCCAAGAAGGCGGCCCCAAGCCAGGACAAGCAGTAAGGAAGATATTCATGAAAACCTCTACCATAGCACTCATCGCCCTGGTCATCCTGGGCACAATAGCCCTGACCCAGGCCGCCTTCACCGTGGACCAGACGGAGAAGGCCATCGTCATCCAGCTCGGCCGCCCGGTTGGGGAGAAGTCTCTCGGCCCCGGCCTGCACTTCAAGCTGCCCGTGATCCAGAACGTGGTCTACTTTGACGCACGCATCCTGGACTTCGACGCCAAGCCCGAGGAGATCACCACCACGGACAAGAAATACATGAACGTGGACTCCTACACCAAGTGGCGCATCGTCGATCCGCTGACCTTCTACACCAAGGTGCGCACCATCCAGGGAGCCCAGGCCCGGCTGGACGACATCGTCCGCTCGCAGCTGCGGGTGGCCGTTGGCCGCTACACCCTGATCGAGGTGGTCTCGCACAAGCGCCAGGAGATCATGGACGCCGTGACCACGCGCTCGCGGGAGCTGCTCCAGCCCTACGGCATCGACGTGCTCGACGTGCGCATCAAGCGCACGGACCTGCCGCCCGAGAACGCCCGGGCCATCTTCGGCCGCATGAAGGCCGAGCGCGAACGCCAGGCCAAGCAGTACCGCTCCGAAGGCCGCGAGGTCTCCGCCCGGATCATCGCCGAGGCGGACAAGGAACGCAGCATCATCCTGGCCGATGCAGAGAAGCAGTCCGAGATCGTGCGAGGCGACGGCGACGCCCAGGCCACCAAGATATACGCCGACGCGCTCAAGCAGTCCCCGGAGTTCTACGAGTTCATCCGAAGCCTCGAAGCCTACCGCAAGAGCTTCAAGGACAACTCGCGCTTCATCATGACGCCCAAGAGCCCCTTCCTGCAGCACCTGCAATAGACCGCAACCAGCTGTAGAAACACATGAAGAATTGACACGGCCCCCTTTCGGGGGCCGTGGTTTTCTTTTTCCGACTAAAACAGTACACTTTAGTTCTTGACAACCCCGGGGTTTTCTCCCAATTTGACCGGGAGATTTTCCCGTGCTTGATTATTTTTCTGTTTTAAACGATATTGCCAATCTGAAAAATAGCCTTATTATCAATACCGAACAGTAAAACCACCTTATTATCCGAGATACTATCGACCAAATGACGGTTGACAATGAAAGGATATGACATCTACTGGCTACATATATGTAGTCGCTTGAATAAGGAGTCTCCATGCCCAAGAAGAAACGTCAATGCGACGAAGCGCAGCTGAAATGGTTCGAGGAAGCACTGGAACGCATCAAGAAAGCCACCGGAGCCAGGACACAGGTCCAGCTCGCCGAGGTGCTTGATGTCCGCCAGTCCAGCATCTCCGATGCCAAGCGCCGCTGCTCCATCCCGGCTGAGTGGTTTCTGAAGCTGTACCGCAGCCACGGCCTCGACCCCGACTGGCTCTCCGAAGGCGTGGAGCCCGTCTACGTCAACGCGGCCAAGGCCAAAATTCCGGCCGACACGCTCCTGCGCGAAACCCCGGCCCCCTATGGCCGGATGAACTCCCGCGGCCGCGTGGTCCCAGTGTCCACCATGGCCGGGCTCAACAAGGATGACGCCACGTGGGAGCCCAATCCCGTGGAAGAGCTTTCCGTGCCCGAGTCCTTCTGTCGTCCCCGACTCCAGGTGGTCAAGATCGACTCCGCCGCCATGGAACCCGTCATCGGACGAGGCGCCTTTGTCGGCATAGACCGTGACCAGAAGGAACACCCCGACGGCGACCTGTGCGCCGTCCACTTCCCCCACCAGGGGCTGACCATCCGCCGCGTCTTCATGCAGGGCGACTCCTTCCTGCTCAAGGCCGACAACGACAAGCACGCCGACCTGACCATCCCCGCCGCCGAAATGAGCGAGCGCACCGTAGGCCGGGTCATCTGGGTCCTGCAAAGCCTCTCTCCCATGTAGGGAGCGCACAGAGTCCACACGGGGCCGGACGAAGATTCGTCCGGCCCTTTTCCTTTCGACCGATTATCAAAGACCGCGGTCCAGAGACCTGTCAGTGATGGAGAGACACTCAGCGGATTCTTGTTTCGGGGAGGAAACATGGCCGACACTACGACGGTTCTCCTGGTGGAAGACAGCAGGTTCTTCGCCTCCATGCTCAAGCGCAGAATCGAGGACGTGCTCGGCTTTGCCGTGGAGTGGAAGGCGACCTATGCGGAAGCAGCGCAGGCCATGGACTGTTGCAAGGACGATTTTCTGGTCGCCCTGCTCGATGTGACCCTGCCCGACGCGCCCAACGGCGAGATCGTCACCCACGCCCTGAACAAGGGCATCCCCAGCATCATCTTTACCGGCGGATTCGACGGAAAAATGCGCGAGCAGTTCCTGTCCTGGAACGTGGTGGACTACATCCTCAAGGACTCCGCAACCTGCGTGGACACCCTGCTGCACACCATCGACCGCGTGGCCCGCAATCGACACGTCAAGATTCTGGTGGTGGACGATTCCCACTCGATGCGCGAGGCTCTTGCCCGGCTCCTGCGTGCCCAGCT
Source organism: uncultured Pseudodesulfovibrio sp. (assembly GCA_947259235.1). GTDB lineage: Bacteria > Desulfobacterota > Desulfovibrionia > Desulfovibrionales > Desulfovibrionaceae > Pseudodesulfovibrio. The sequence continues at coordinate 6,211 of CAMYLL010000040.1, forward strand.
CTATCAGGTGTTCGATGCGACCGACGGTGTCCACGCGCTTGAAGTCATGGACCGCACCCCGGACATCGCCCTGGTGATTACCGACTACGACATGCCGCGCATGGACGGTTTCGAGCTGATCAAGCACCTGCGGGAGAAGCACTCAAAGAGCGAGCTTGCCATCATCGGCATGTCCGCCAGCGGCGATACCCTGACCTCGGCCCGGCTGCTCAAGAACGGAGCCAACGACTTCGTGCCCAAGCCGTTCAACGTGGAGGAATTCCACTGCCGGGTGGGCAACGCCGTCGAGATGCTCGACCACATAGCCCTCATCAGGCGGCTCTCCGAGACCGACACCCTGACCGGACTCTACAACCGGAGATACTTCTTCGATCGCGCCGGGCACTTCCTGGGCCGCTGCGCGGAGGCCGGGCGCACCCCGTGCGTGGCCATGGTGGATATAGACCACTTCAAGGCCGTCAACGACACCTACGGCCACGGCGCGGGCGACGCCGTGCTCGTTGATGTGGCCCGCGCCCTGGCAGACAGCTTTCCCGAGCGGGCCATCGTCAGCCGGTTCGGCGGCGAGGAGTTCTGCGTCCTGGCCTCCCTCGCCCCTGGCGAGCCGCCCGCGCGCGCCTTTGACGCCCTGCGTGCGCGCATCGAGTCGGCCACGACCCATGCCGGGGACGCCGCCATCCGTGTCACCGTCAGCATCGGCGTGGCCTGCGACGCCCCCGGCCTGCACGCCCTGATCACGCTGGCCGACGACCGGCTCTACGCCGCAAAGCATTCCGGCAGAAACCGGGTCGTGGACGGATAGTCCCCCGCACGCCCCGCCGCCGCGCCGGGACCGGGCACGGTATTTTCCTTCCACGCCACTTGACGGGACCCCGTGCGCTTCATACTGTCCCGGCCATGAGCACCACACCCGAGACCACCGCCGCGTCCCAGGCCGTTCTCACCGCCCCGGCCATCCAGGCCCGCAAGGACGGCGAGAAGATATGCTGCGTCACCGCCTACGACTATCCGTCCGGCATGATAGCCGACGCCGCCGGGGTGGACGTCGTCCTGGTGGGCGACTCCCTGGCCATGGTCGTGCTCGGCCACGAGGACACCCTGTCCGTGACCGTGGACGAGATGGTCCACCACACCCGGGCCGCCAGCCGGGGCGTTCGCCGCGCCCTGCTCGTGGCGGACATGCCCTTCATGTCCTTTTGCACCGTGGAGCGCGCGCTGGAGACCGGAGGACGGCTCGTGGCCGAGGGCCACGCCCGGGCGGTGAAGCTGGAAGGCGGCGCCGCAGTGGCCCCGCAGATCCGCGCCCTGACCGAGGCGGGCATCCCGGTCATGGCCCATGTGGGGCTGACCCCGCAGCACGTGGCCCGGTTCGGCGGGTTCAAGGCGCAGGGCAAGTCCGCCGAGGCGGCGCGGGCCCTCATCGATGACGCCCTGGCCGTCGAGGAGGCCGGTGCGTTCAGCGTGGTCCTTGAGGCCATGCCGGTGGAATGCGCCGCCCTGATCACCGAGTCCGTGTCCATTCCCACCATCGGCATCGGCGCTGGCAACGTCACCGACGGCCAGATCCTCGTCTTTCACGACGTGCTCGGGCTCTTTGACCGGTTCCTGCCCAAGTTCGTGCGCCGCTACGCCGAGCTGGGCGCCGCCGGGCGCGAGGCCATGGCCCAATACTGCGACGACGTCCGCCGGGGCCGCTTCCCCGCAGACAAGAACACCTTCTACATGCCCGAGGACCAGGTGGCCCAGGTCCGCAAGATCAAGGTCAAGAAGAAGAAATAAATGACCCTCGACCTCTCCTGGCCCCTGCTCTGGAACGGGCTCTTCTGGCCGCTGATCCGGCTGACGTTCTTCATCAGCGTCGGCCTCTTTGTGGGCAACCTCATCGAGTCCCTGCAATGGACCCGCCACGCCGCGCGGCTGGCCGATCCCCTGGCGCGGCGCGCCCGGCTCAAGGATATCTCGGCCGCCAGCTTCTCCATGGCCTTCTTCTCCGGCATCACGGCCAACACCATGCTCTCCGAGGCCCATGAAAAAGGGACCATCAGCGACCGCGAACTGGTCCTCTCCAACCTCTTCAACAGCCTACCCACCTATTTCCTGCACCTGCCCACCATCTTCTTCATCGCCGCCCCGTTCATCGGCAGCACGGCGGCGGTCTATGTGGGGCTGACCGCCCTGGCCGCACTGCTGCGCACGGCGGCCATCGTCCTTGCGGGCCGGTTCCTGCTCCCGCCCGTGCCCGAGGGCTGCCTGCCCTGCCGTCTGGAAGAAGCCGAGGGCACGCTGGACAAGGCCTCGGCCCTGCGCAAGACCTGGCGGCGGTTCAAGAAACGGCTGCCCAAGGTGCTCTACCTGACCACCCCCATCTACACCCTGTTCTTCGTGCTCAAGCAGGCCGGGCTCTTCAACTGGCTCGAAGGCCTCATGAGCGGACAGGTCGCCGTGTTCTCCTTCCTGCCGCCCGAGGCACTGAGCATCGTGGCCTTCAGCATGGCCGCGGAGTTCACCGCCGGACTGGCCGTGGCCAGCGCCCTGATCGACGAGGCGGGACTGACCGCCACCCAGGTGGTCCTGGCCCTGATGCTGGGCAACGTCCTGTCCTCCCCTGTGCGCGCCTTCCGCCACCAGTTCCCCTACTACGCGGGCATCTTCAAGCCGCGCATGGCCGTCAAGCTCATCGCCTGCAACCAGCTCCTGCGCGCCACGAGTATCGCCCTGGTGGGCGCGGTCTACGCCCTGCTGGCCTGATTCCCCGCGCCTCGCCTTTTCCGGCCTCAGTCATCGCACCGGCTGCCATGCCCGCCTCCCCGGCCAAACACGCCGACGGCCTTCCAGAAGAACCATCCCGCCGCTGTGACCATGGCGTCTTCCGTCGTCTCAAACGCCCGCCACACCCCAGCCCGAACGAATCGACACACATGGCATCATCCACCCCCGTTGTGCAACAAAGTGCATAAACAAATGTGCACCATGCTGCGCATTGCACAAAAGTTGAACCAGCAACAATCCGCCGAACGTTGAAATGATTGGATAAAAACTTTGGCACGGGTAATGCTTAAAGAGAGGCATGCACGATGCAGCAACCATCACTCTCATCCTTACGACCCTCGCGTTGTTGCGATGGTCCCTCCTCAGCCCCTCGGATGTCGACTCCGGCATCCGAGGCGGCGAGAGAGGGAAGCACGGCTCCAAGACCCTTGCCCCGGTTGTCGTACGGACGGCACGCCCCCACGTCGTCCATCGGCACACGACCGGAACCAAGGGTTTTTAAGCATACACACACCTCCTTGAACGCAGTTACACACTCCAAACCTCCTCAGCAGTAAACCCCCAAAAGCAGAAAAGGGCCGCGAAAGCGGCCCTTTTCCATGGCGTCCCGCAGGACGCTGAAAAGAACTCCCCTGGCAGGGCTATTTCTTCGGCTTGATCTTGGATTCGCGAATGATCGCTGTCCCCACGGTCAGCGAACGGACGTGACGCTGGCGGACCAGCTCCATGATGCGCTTGCTCTCGGCGCTGAAGACAATCTGCTCCACGCCATTATACTCGATCACCAGTTCGTACATAGTGTTATCCTTCCTTCACTACGAGATTCATCAGATACCGGAGTCATCCGACCCGGTCCGGGCAACCGGCGTCGCCTGGACCTCCCCGGGCTGGGCTGCCTTGGCCCCAAAGTCAGCGGCCACAACCTTCTGCCGGGCCGAAGCGCCGTCGGTCATGACAACGCCGCCCTCTATGACGGCGCCCCTTTCCACTTCCAGAACCGGCGTGTTCAGCGTTCCGTTGAGCACGGACGTCTTCTCCAGCACGGTGTGTTCCTTGACCACCACGTCGCCGTCAATGCGACCGCAGGATGTCAGCCGACCGACCCTGACAACGCCCTTGACATACGCCTTGCGGCCCAAGACAAGATCGCCGTCGGTGGAAATTTCTCCCTCGAAACGGCCGTCGATGCGGACGGTTCCCACAAAGTCGAGCTTTCCGCGATATTCGGTCCCGACGCCGAGGAAGGCGTTCAGCTCGGTATTGTCACTTTTCTTCTTTTTGAACAGACCCATGAAGACCACCTCGCTCTGTGATGGGGAACGCTTGCTGCCAATCCCCTGGACCACCAATATCGGCGCAAACCGTGTTCCCCTATACCCCTGCGAAACGGTAAATGCCACATCTTTTTGGCCCGGTCTGGGGCGCTTGCGCCCGCGAGCCCTTGTGCCCGGCCAGCCCGCAGGGGCCAAAGCCGGGAATTTCTAATTGTTCTCCGCGTACAATGTGTTGTAGCATACGGAATCGACACGACTGTTCCGGCATCCACCAGACCGGAAACCCAACGCACCGCATCCGGGGGAGCGACAAGACAATGCCCACCAACAACGCCCAGAACGTCAAGGCCTTCTACAAGGGGCAGCAGATATACAAGGAAGGCCAGAAGGGCACTATCGCCTTCATGATCCAGAAGGGATCGGTCAACCTCTACCGCACCGTGGACGGCCGAAAGGTCATCGTCGAGCGGCTGGGCAAGGGCGAGATCTTCGGCGAGATGGGCGCGCTGAGCGGCACGCCCCGCGTCCACAGCGCCGAGGCCGCCGAATACTGCGACCTCATGGTCCTCACCGAGCAGATCATCCAGACCCTGCTCGCCCGCTGTCCCAAGACCATCCAGCACCTGACCAGGATACTCATCAGACGGTTGCGCAAGGCCACGGACTCCGTGCCGCAGCGCACCCACAAGAACTCCTTCCTGAGCATCTGCCGCATCCTCGAAATGGCCTACGGCTGTCACATCTCCATGAAACCCGCGGACGCCAAGCGCGTGCCCGGCCACAAGCAGGGCATCGCCATCACGGCCTTTTCCCGGCAGGTGAAGAACATCCTGCTCGTGTCCCAGCTTGAGATAGACAACACCCTCGACCAGCTGGCCGCCCTCAAGATCGTCACCCTGACCACCCAGGGCTCGGGCAAGGCCTTTGCCGAACGCTACGTCCAGGTCAACGACATGGAGACCTTCTTCCAGGTGGCGGCCAACCTCCACCGCGAGCTGTCCAAGACCAGCGCCCTGGAGCCCGAGCTCGAATACATCGACATCCACGACTTTGCCGAGGAGGTCGACGCCCAGACCGAGGTTCTCTACAAGAAGCTGGCCAACATGGAAGTGCCGGAGACGCTGTTCTTCTTCCACAAAAACTCCGCCCTGGCCTGGGCCGGAGAGCAGGAGGACGATTTCTTCAAGCACGTCAAGCGCAGGAAGAAGAGCGTCAAGGACCTCGAAGGCGTCAACGACATCGTCTACGTGGACAACGCCACCCTCAAGGAAGTGTTCGCCAAGCTCGGCTACTACAAGCTCGGGGTGCTCCTGTCCGTGGCCGACGACGAGGCCCGGAACAAGATCCTCGGCAACCTGGCCCGCAAGATCGCCAAGATCGTCGAGGACGAGGCCGCGACGCGCGGTCCGGCAGACCCGGTGGAGGCCGAGGACGTGAGCGACGAGCTCATTGAAATGGTCAAGGCGGCCAAGGGAGTCGTAGCCTGATGAATATCGCAACCATTTTCGGCATCGTGGCGGGCATCTTCGTGCTCTGCGCCGCCACATACGCGGCCACGGACTCGGTCCAGGTCTTCCTCAACGCGCCGGGGCTGGCCATCGTCCTGGGCGGGACCATCGCCGCCACCTTTATCTGCTATCCCCTGCGCGAGGTCATGCGCGTCATGGGGTTGTTCGTCTCCGCCTTCACGGCCGAGGAGCTGCCCATCGGCGACTACATCAAGGACATCGTCGCCATCTCCAAGGACGCGGCCAAGGGCGAGGAGCACCTGGAAAAATCCCTCAAACGCATGGACAACGAGTTCCTGCGCGACGGGCTGCAGATGCTCGTCGACGGCTACTCCAAGAAAGAGCTGGCCGAGATTCTCAACAACCGCATCCAGCAGTACCACGACCAGGAGACCAACGCCGCGGGCATCTACCGGACCATGGCCGCCCTGTCGCCCGCCTTCGGCATCATCGGAACCCTCATCGGGCTCATCGCCATGATGCAGGCCATGGGCGAAGACCTCACGAGCATCGGCCCGGCCATGGCCACCGCCCTGACCACCACCCTCTACGGCGCGCTCTTCGCCAACATGCTCTACACCCCCATCGCCACCAAGGTTGAGCGGCGCGTGGAGGAACGCACCATCCTCATGTGCGTCATCCGCGACGGCATCCTGTTCATCAAGGACAAGACCCCGGCCCCCATCGTCATGGACAAGCTCAAGGGCTACCTGCCGCCGCGCAAGTGGTCGTCCATCACCCAGGCCCGGTAGCGGGAGGGAGCACCCATGAACATCCCCGGCAGCCCGTTCACCAGGAAGACCCCTCGTCCGCCCGACCAGGGCTGGCAGCTGACCCTGGCCGACATGATGACCCTGCTGCTGTGTTTCTTCGTGGTCATGCTCGCCGTGGCAAAGATCGACCCCCACCGCTACGAGGCCGTCTCCGACATCCTGGCCGAGGCCATGAAGGGCAAGGCCGCGCCCAGCAAGCGCGCGGCCGGGGAAGACCGCATCCCAGTGGACCGCAAGTCCCAGAATCTCTTCGAGCTGCAACTGGAGCTGGCCAAGCTCATCGGCAAGGAGTCCGACGCCGTGCGCCTGAAGCTGCGGCCCGACGCCGTGGCCATCAACCTCAAGGGCGGCGTCTTCTTCCAGCTGGGCAGCGCCACCCTGACCACGGACGCCCTGCGCATCCTCGACGCCCTGGCTCCGCCCCTGACCCGCGCGCGCTACCGCCTGACGGTGGAGGGCCACTCGGACAACCTGCCCATCAGCTCCGACCAGTTCCCCTCCAACTGGGAGCTCTCGGCGGCCCGGGCGGCCACGGTTGCCCGGTTTCTCATAGCCCAGGGGTTCCCCAAGGACGACATCCAGGTCATGGGACTGGCCGACACCCGCCCCCTGGCCCCCAACACCGACGATCAAGGCAACTCCCTGCCGGACAACCAGGCCATGAACCGCCGCGTGGTCATCCTGGTACGGCCCGGCAACTGAGCCGCTTCCCCGGCGACGGCGCCGGACACCCCAAAAAAATAGGCGCATTTTGAAAATATTGTTGCTAAGTCTGGCAACCGCTCATAACGATTGAACAATGCGCTGACTATTCGGGCGAAATGACAATGGATGGGGCCGTGAGTTCTTCGGAGCGCACGG
>CAMYLL010000041.1 GCA_947259235.1 uncultured Pseudodesulfovibrio sp.
AACGGGGTGTGCCGTTTCACCAGGTTGTGCCGCAGGGGATCGACGGTCACCGTGTATCCCAGTTCCATCTCGTTTTGGCAGAGATAATGAACGTGCAGATTGTTGTGCCAGCGAAACATGTTGGCATCGAACTCGTTTTCGGCCCCGAACATGGAGAATCGGCCACGCAGCAGCAGGCGATACGATTCAACGTCATATACCCAGACCGTGCAGCGGTGGATCAGTTCAACACCCTGCAGGACATAGTGCATCCGGTAGACGCCGTTCATCAGCGCGAACAGCTCCTGCATGTATGATTCTCTGTTGTGTTCGACGTACCGCTTGGGGAAGGCCTCCTTGTATCCCAGGACCATGGACGGCGTCCGGTCGTCATCCGTGGAGAGCGAGTCCGCCAACACCTTGACCATGTCGGTCTGCGGAGAAATGAACAATTCAGGCAAAATGCCGAGACAATGAGCATAATCGGCAATCCGGTTCTCCGGGATGCCCTCGCGGATGTCCGTGTCGATGGTCGTCGGGCTGCGCGGCAGGTCGCAGGCGATCCAGTTCTCCCAGTTGAGCACGTGGCGGGCGTCTTCGACATCCCTGCGCCATTTCTTGCCGAGCATTTTCAAGGCAATCCGCAGATGCTCCCCGGCGACGCGATTGCGGTTGAGGGCCGGTCGGCCTGACGGATTCTTTGTTTTCATTGGTACGTATCCGAGTTTCGAGGACATTCACAATTGGATGGACAACAGCCTGTCTGAGAAGTGTACTTTTGCCATTAAATTTAAACGGAATTAATCGAATATCCCCCTCAAGTAAACCGCACCGGCGAATAGGGCTGCAATTCACCGTCATCCGACGTCCCGTCCGACCGTCTTCACCACAATTCCTTCCTCCATTGGTGCATTATCTGGTGCACAGCTGTGTTTTCTCGGATGAAAAAACACAATTAATTCTTTTTTCACCAAACACGCCAATCACTTGAGTTTGCATGGTATGGGTTTTTGATTTTTGTTCACCCGGCGTCTTGCGCGGTAATCCGGCCAACGCAACGGCGTGTTCACGAGAAGATTACCCGGTCCCACCTTAAGGAGAATGGCATGCCCACATTTCAGGTCAAATTCCGTTTCCTGCCCCAGACGATCCGCTTGCTCAATTCATCGGTGTCCGTACCGATACTAATGCTGGCCCTGGCAGCCTTGCTCATTGCGGGCCGCCCCTCCCCGGTGGAGGCTGCAGACCACAACGGATTGCAAGCGACAGACCTGACCATTTTGGGAATTGATGGGCCCGTTTCAGCTACGGGGACAGGAGTCGAAAGCGCAAATGGAATAGACTTGCTTAGATCTTCACTCCAGCTCATGGGTTCTGCTACTGCGTCCACCCAAGGTGGGTCCGCGAGCGGTGCGTATCTCGACGACTCCTCACTGTCCAATTGGGGGACGATAACAGGCACCAGCGTATCCAGTATCGCCGGCGGCGCAAATGCGCGCTCTTCAACGCTGATCAACTCGGGCACGATAACCGGCACATCCAACAGCAATATGGCATACGGCGTATATGCTCGATTTGGCACTTCAACGATCACCAATTCGGGCACGATAACCGGCAAGTCCACCAGCAGTACCGCAAATGGTGCCTACCTCGCCAACTCATCGACGCTCACCAACACGGGCTCGATATATGGATTGACTTCCACCGGAGCCTGGGCCTATGGCGTGGCGCTTTTCAGTTCCTCGACGGGGACAAACTCCGGCACGATAACTGGTACAAACACCAGCGGAACGGCATTCGGCGTGTATCTTGATTCTTCCACTTCATTCACCAACTCCGGCACAGTCACAGGTACGTCAGGAAATGAAGCATATGGCGTGTATACAGGCGGTCCCGCCACACTCGCCAACACCGGCACGATCTCCGCTTCGAGCGGCAACAGGGCATATGGAGTCCATGTCGATTATGATTCGACGTTCACCAACTCAGGCTCGGTTGCTGCCACCAGTACAACCTCGGACGCGTACGGTGTATACTTGGACGCCTCTTTGTGGGCGAGCGGCACGCTTACGAACACAGGCTCCATATCCGCCCAGGGCGCTATCAACTCTTATGCCGTGTTCGCGTCGGACTCCTCCATTGTCAATCTGGACACCGGCACACGTATTCTCAACGGCTCGGTGTATGCCGACGACGGCAGCTCCAATCTCAACATCCGGAGCGGCAGCGACCTTGGCTTCGCGCTCGGCGGCTTATGGGACACCATCACCAACAGCGGCAGCGGCATCTGGTCGCTTGGCGGCGCCACTTCGGGTACGGCGTCCACCCTGAACCTGAACTCCGGCTCCTCCACCAAAATGGAAAATGGGTCGCGCCTGACCACGACCACGTTGAATCTGAACTCCGGGGCTTCACTGGTTTTTGAGAAAAACTCGCTGATGACGGTGACGGGTGCGGCCACCCTGAATGGGGCCATATCCGTTGACGCTTCGGTCAACAACCTTGGATCGGGCACCTATCTCACGGCCGGAACCCTGAACACGGGTGCGGATTATTTGGCGGTGGCCAGCAATCCCAACTTTGCGGTGAACGTCACCACCACCACCGGCGCGGGCGGCTCCGTGAGCGTGTCCACCGCCTTCGCCCCGCAGGACGACGCAACGTCCCTCGCATCGACGACGACCCTTTCCTCATCCCAGGCTTTCGCCAGCGTGGCCCAGGCGCGCAACCTCGGCCTGCTCGCGAACATGGACGACAGCGACGAGGACCGTGAAATCATGGTGGCGTCCATCGGCTCTCTGGACGGGCTGCTGAATCCCCGCAAGGAAGAGACCCCTTGGGGCATATACCTGCAGCCTGTGTACAGTTTCGGCTCGCGAATCGGCGACACCTCAAGCAAAGGGTACAATTTCGGCATGTACGGCCTTGAAGGAGGGCTGGACCGCCGCATCGGCGACAACTGGGTGGTCGGCGTCATGGCCGGATACGGCTCCTCGCACATGGACTTCACCGGCTCGAAATGGGTTGCCGACGACAACGAGGACCAACAGTTGTATACCGCCGGGGCCTACGCAGGATACCGAGCGGGAGACTGGACCTTCGCCGACACCCTGAGCGTCACCTACGCCGACCACAAGTCCGAACGGAAGGCCAGCGCCACGGACACCGCAACCGCGAGTTACATGTCATGGCTGACCGCCAACGAGCTGCTGGCCGTCTACCACTGGTCTCCGGCCGAGAACTGGCTCGTAAGCCCCAAAATGGGCGTGAACGTCACCTATCTGCACCGCCCGGGATTCTCGGAGACCGGCTCCATCAACGCCCTCACCTACCAGACCCTGAACCAGTTCTTCTCCGAGGGTCTTGTGGGCGTCAACGTGCAGCGGACCTTCGTGAAGGACGACCTGATCGTCACTCCCTATGCCGGTCTGGGCGCGGTCCACTCCCTGACGGGCAACGACATCACGGTGAGACAATATCTGCCCACCACCTCGGCCGAAGTGACGACGAAAAACGACGACAGCAGGTTCACGGGAGAGCTCGGCCTGGCCTTCAACACGGGCGACACCACCGTGACGCTGGGCTACGCCGGCGAATACAGCAAGTCCTCGGACAGCCACTCGGTGTTCGGCCAAATGCGGTGGGAATTCTAGAAAGGAACAGGACATGGCACATGAAGACTGGGCTGCACTTGGCATTTAGGAGCATTCGCTTCCCTTGTTATCTGCCCGTTGGTCAGACAAAGTTGAAGCGGTCCTCAAGCCACGCGAACGAGACACATAAATCGAAACGCAAACAAAAAACGGGCTACGGCGAAAACCGTAACCCGTTGATTTGTCTTGGCGTCCCCAAGGGGGTTTGAACCCCTGTTGCCGGCGTGAGAGGCCGGAGTCCTAGGCCACTAGACGATGGGGACGCATGATTGGTGGGTCGTACTGGGCTCGAACCAGTGACTCTCTGCTTAAAAGGCAGATACTCTACCAACTGAGTTAACGACCCGCGCCAAGGAAGGTATGTCTATCCATTTGCATATCTGGTGTCAAGAGGAAAACGCGGGGATGAAACAGCTCAATTTTGTGGTGTAACTGATTGAGATGCTAGGAGATTTAATATTTATCTTGCAAAATTGTTCTAAAATGCTATGATCCCGCTCCCGTCGAAAACGACAGATTACCCATACAGGAGCAGACATATGACAAGAAAAGACCGCACCGAAGGGATATACTCCCGCCGCGAGGTTCTCGACGAGTCCGAGCGCAGGCAGTATTGCCAGCTCCAGCTCAAGGAGCTTCTGAGCTACGCCTACCGCTATTCGGAAGACGTCAAAAAGCGCTTTGACCGTGCGCAGTTCAATGTGGATAAATTCCGCTCGCTCACGGATATCAAGCATATACCCATCATTAAGAAGAAGGAGCTCATATTCCTTCAGTCCATGGGCCCCCGCCTGGGCGGGCTGCTGACCAAGGACCTGGGCGAGCTGCAGCGCGTGTTCCTCTCCCCCGGCCCGATCTTTGACCCCGAGGACCGCAGCGAGGATTACTGGGGCTGGACCGAAGGGTTCTACGCCGCGGGCTTCCGCTCCGGCGACCTGACCCAGATCACCTTCAACTATCACCTGGCTCCGGCCGGGCTGATGTTCGAGGAGCCGCTGCGCAACCTTTCCTGCGCCGTTATCCCCGCCGGACCGGGCAACACCAACTCGCAGATCGAGATCATGCAGAAGCTCCGCGTGACCGGCTATGTCGGCACTCCGAGCTATCTCATGCATCTGGCCCAGAAGGCCGAGGAAATGGGCCTGTCCCTGCGCAAGGATCTGTTCCTTGAAGTGGCTTTTGTCACCGGCGAGAAGTTCTCCGAGAAGATGCGCTCCACCCTGGAGAAGAAGTTCGACTGCATCATGCGCCAGGGCTACGGCACGGCGGACGTGGGCTGCATCGGCTACGAATGCTTCCACAAGAACGGCCTGCACCTCTCCAACCGCGCCTTTGTCGAAATCTGCCACCCGGACACGGGCATCCCGCTCAAGGACGGCGAGGTCGGCGAGATCGTGGTCACGGCCTTCAACAAGACCTATCCGCTCATCCGCCTTGCTACCGGCGACCTGGGCTATCTGGACCGCCAGCCCTGCGCCTGCGGCCGGACCAGCCCGCGCCTGGGCAACATCGTGGGTCGCGTTGACACCACCGCCCGCATCAAGGGGATGTTCGTCTACCCCCATCAGGTCGAGCAGGTCATGGCCCGGTTCGAGGAGGTCAAGCGCTGGCAGATCGAGGTGACCAACCCCGGCGGCATCGACGAGATGGTTCTCTCCATCGAGGCAGGCCAGTTTGACCAGGGCGACGAGCTGCTTCACCTCTTCCGCGAGAAGATCAAGCTGCGCCCCATTCTCAAGGTGCTTGCGCCCGGAACCCTGCCCCCGCAGATCCGGCCCATCGAAGACAAGCGCACCTGGGACTAGCCTTCCCTCCCTGCAATCCAGTTCCGGCCCGCGCGCTCCCGTGCGCGGGCCGGTTTTTCATTTGTTTTCAGGCGCCTGCACGGGCTGTGAAGAAGCTTTTCAGGGAGCGGGATGCTCCCTGTGACATGGCGCGAACGCCGAGCGCAATCCGCATTTGTGCAAATGTCGGCCGTTGATTGCTTCGGAGCGCGGGGCCGGTATATATATCCATTATGAAATGTGTGGGGATCGACGGATGCAAGGGCGGCTGGCTGGCCGTCTCCACAGACGACGGCGCGCGGTGGGAGGTCGCTCTGCACCGCGAGTTCGCCGGGGTCTGGCGCGCCCACCCGGACGCCGGGACGGTGTTCGTGGATATCCCCATCGGGCTGCCGTCGCAGGGGGGCAGGCGGGCGGACGAGCTGGCTCGCAGGCGGCTGGGGCCGCGCGGCTCCAGCGTCTTTGGCGTCCCGGCCCGGGAGGCTGCCTGGGCCATGGACCCGGCGGACGGACAGAGCGACCTGGTGGCAAGAAAAGAGGCAGCCAAGAAATTGAATCGGCAACTTGTCGGAAAGTCTCTTTCTGAACAATCACTGGGTATTGTGCCAAAAATTTTGGAAGTCGATCGGTTCCTGTCCACAGCCGGCGAGGCGCGGGGCAGGGTGTTCGAGGCCCATCCCGAGCTGTGTTTTGCCATGGCCGCAGGGCGTCCCATGGAGTATGCGAAGAAGGATTTTCTGGGTGGGCTTGAGCGGTTGCAGGCGGTCGAGGCGCACGTGCGCGAGGCCAGGGCGCTGCTGGCCCGGGTTCGCCGGGAGCATCCGCGATCGGCCGTGGACGCGGACGACGTGCTCGACGCCATGATCCTGGCCGTCAGCGCCCATGCCTGCGGCGGACGGCCCGCATCGCTGCCCGACCCGCCGGAGCTGGACGGGACCGGCCTGCCCATGGCCATCTGGTATCATGATTTCACAACACAACGGTGAGGAACATATGACGATGCAATGCAGGATTTCCGGCGTGTCCCGGCTGGCGAGGGCCGGCTGGCTTCTGGTGCTGGCCGCAGGCCTGTGCGCGTGCTCGGCCAAGGTTGTGCATCCGCCGCTGGAAGTCACGTTCCTGCCCCAGCGGGGCGATTTCGTCTCCGGCTATGGCGACCGCCTGTCGCTGGAACAGGTGGTGGAGCTGGCGCGCGGCAAGGATTACATCCTCCTGGGCGAGGGCCACAGGAACGCCTGCGACCATACGGTGCAGCAGCGGGTGCTGGCCGCGCTGGCCGCGACTGACAAGGCGCCCGCCGTGGGGCTTGAGATGGTGTCCGTGGACATGCAGCCCGTGCTCAACGACTTTTCCGCCGGTCTGGTGGATGTGGACAGCCTGGAGGACGAGCTGGAGTGGAAGACGCGGTGGGGATACCCCTACGACTATTTCCGGGGCTTCTTCGAGGTCATCCGGCGCAACAGCCTGCCTGTGGCCGGGCTCAACGTGCCCACGGCCGTGACCCGGAAGATCGCCCGCCAGGGTATGGACTCCCTGACCGACGACGAGCGGGCCTATCTCCCCGCCGAGATCGTGCCGCCCTCCAATGCCCAGGCTCCGTTCCTGGACATGATGGTTTCCCGCCACGTGGACCGGGGGCGGCCCGATGGAGACGAGGCGGAGCCGGACGAGACCACCCGGCGCGCCCGGTTCCATCTGGTCCAGTCCATATGGGATTCGAAGATGGCCGAGGAGGCCGTGCGGCTCCGGCGCACCTATGACTGGCCCGTGCTCCTGGTGGCGGGCAGCGGCCATGTGGAGAACGGCTGGGGCATTGCCCGGCGCATCCGCCGCTTCGACCCGGGCGCGAAGATTCTGCTCATCGTGCCGTGGCGCGGCGGCGAGTTCGCGGCCGACTCCGGCGACGCGCTGTTCTACTGTCCTGATTCCTACGTGGCCAAGATTGGCGCGACCCTGACGGACACGGGGCAGGGCGGCCTGCTGGTGGAGGCCGTGGTTCGCGGCTCCCGGGCCGAGAAGGCGGGCCTGCGCCCCGGCGACACGCTCCTTGAGGCGTCCGGGGTGACCCTTGATCATCTCTTTGCCCTGCATCAGGCCGGGGTCATGGTTCATGAGGCTGACGCGCCCCTGGTCTTCACCGTGCGCCGGGCCGGGCAGACCTTCAGGGCCGATGTGGGCAGGCTCGGCTCGCCAAAGGGGTCGGGGAGGCCGAAACCCGCCGCCGCAGAGCCAGCTGTTTCGGACGCCGCAGATCAGCCCGTGGCGCACCCCGGCAACGATCAGGACGAAAAACACGAAAACGTCGAGCCGCAGGCGGCATCAGACATGGAAGGAGGACGTTAGGTGCGTCGCATATTATTGGCATTTTTCATGGTGCTCATGGTTCCTGCCCAGGCCTGGACCGGCGGCGTTCTGCCCGCCATGCCCGAGAGCGTGGATGATCTGACGCGGGTGGAGCTTCTCGTGGGCGCGGCGGCCCAGGACGAGGTGGACAGGCTCCACGGCAAGCCCCTGCCCGCCGAGGAGAGCCTAGTGGCCCGCTATGCACGGCCGGGGGCGGACAGCCGTCCGGCCGAGGTCTGGGTGTCGCGTGTCTCGTCAGAGGCCGAGGCACGGCGGCAGACCGGGGTGATGGTCCACATGATGTTCGAGAACCCGAAGTCGCCTTTCAAGAGCCCCCGGCGCATGGAGCACGGGGATGCGGCGGTCTACCGGTTCGAGGGCATGGGGCAGGTCCATCTGATCTGGTATTCGTGTGATCTCGTTTACTGGATCAGCGCCGCCGCCGGGGACGAACAGCGCATGCTCGATACCTTCTGCCTGCCGTCGGGGCACTGAGCCGCCGATTGACGGCTGTTCCCGACCGGCGTAGGGGGTGAGGATGGAGAATTTCAGAGGAGGGACATCCATGAAACGGTTTGCATCTGCATTTCTCATTCTTGCCCTGGTGCTGTTTTGCTCCGGGCTGCCCGCGTCGGCAGCCGAGGCCGGAGAATCCATCATTTCGGAGATCCGGGGCGGCGTGTTCGCCCATGACATCAGGATGGTCAGCTTTCACCGCGAGAACGGGGCGGACATCAACGGCGAGGTGCTCTTCGTCTCTCCCGGGTTCCTTGACGCCGTCTGGTCCCCCAGGCCGCACCTGGGCGCCACGGTGAACCTGGACGGCAACACCTCCACGGTCTACGGCGGCCTGACCTGGGAATACGACCTGCCTGCCGATTACTTCCTGGACGCCAACCTCGGGCTGGCCGCGCACAACGGCAGGTTGGACACGGACAACCCCCGGCGCAAGTCTCTCGGCTCGCCTGTTCTCTTTCGCCTTGGCGCGGCCCTGGGCTACAACCTGACGGAAAAGGTCAACATCTCCATCCAGGTTGAACACTACTCCAACGCCGCCATAGCCTACCCCAACGAGGGCATGGACAACGCAGGCATCCGCCTCGGCTACCGCTTCTGATCCCTGCGGGGCCGGGACAGGGCGGTTCGCCGCCGCAACCGTCCCGGCCGTCTTCCCGCTTCGCGCCATCGCGCTTTTCTCCGCATCCGTTTTCAGGTACTCAGTGAGCCATGCCGGAACTGCCTGAAGTCGAAGTCATTGCCCGCGGGTTGCACGCCACTCTGGCTGGGCGCACCCTTGCGGGCGTCGACCATGTGGACCCCACGCGCTTGAGCGAGGGGGCGGAAACCTTTGTGCCCAAGGTGCTGGGCGGCGTCGTGGCCCGGGTCCACCGCCGGGCCAAGGTCCTGCTCATCGAGCTTGAGAGCGGCATGACCCTTGCCTTTCATCTCAAGATGACGGGCCGGGTGGTCCATGGTCTCATGCGCCCGGTGCATCGTCACGACCGCACCCGCTTTACTCTGGACGACGGCTCCCTGCTCAGCTTTGCGGATATGCGCCGGTTCGGCTATGTCCGGGCCTTTGCGCCGGACGAGCTGTGCTGCTGGGAGTTTCTGTGCAGGTGCGGTCCCGAGCCGCTGGAGACGGACCCGGCGGAGCTGGCCGAGCGCGTGCTGAACCGCAACGGACGGATCAAGGCGCTCCTGCTGGACCAGACCGTGGTGGCCGGGGTGGGCAACATCTATGCGGACGAAGCCCTCCACCGGGCGGGCGTTCATCCCCGGACGCGCGGCAGGCGCATCGGCCGGGCCAGGGCGCAGCGGCTCTTTGCCGAGCTACAGGCCGTGCTGCGTCAGGCCATAGCGGAAAACGGCAGCTCCATCCGCGACTATGTCAACGCCAGCGGCGACGCCGGGGCCTTCCAGAACAGCTTTGCCGTCTATGGCAGGCAGGGCGAAACGTGCAAAGGGTGCGGGGCGACCCTCGCGGCGGTCAAGGTGGCGGGACGCACCTCCACCTTCTGCCCGAAATGCCAGCCCGAGCGGTGAAGGAATGAACCGCAACCATCTGCGAAAGACCGTTGCGGTCGAGGCGGGCTTGACCCACCCGCAGAGGGCAGGAAACGGTGACGGCGGCAGGGCAGGGCGTCTGTTTTCGGCCTCTTTGTACAAGGGTTTCGAGATTTCGGACGAAGATAGAATTAAAGTGTTTTATTACGGCTTATTATATGAATTGTGAGCGCCGCAGCATCAGGTTGGTTGTGCTGCGCGGCGGAAACGTCGAGGCGTTGGAATTTACAGTTTAAAAACAAAATATTAGATTTTATCTAACAAAAGTCTAGAGATTCTGGCCCACGTGATTTCAATATGTTGACGAAGCGGCCCTTGGGTGGAGAAAAACAGTGAGCAGACACGGCAGGGACATAGCCAGGAATGCGGCCACGGTGGCCGGGGCGACCCTTGTTTCCCGGGTGTTGGGGTTTGTTAGAGATGTCATCGTGGCCTTTGCCCTGGGCGCGGGAATCTTCGCCGATGCCTTTTTCGTGGCCTTCCGCATCCCGAACCTGTTGCGCAGGCTGTTTGGCGAGGGGTCCCTGACCATGGCCTTCATCCCTGTCTACTCCCGCATGCGCGAGGAAGAGGGGGAGGAGGCGGCCCAGGCCATGGCCCGGTCGGCCATGATCTGGCTGGGCGTCATCCTGGGGTCCATCACCGTGGCGGCCGAGCTGCTGGCCGGGCCGCTGACCGCGGCCATAGCCCCGGGCTTCATCCGCAACGCCGAGCTGTTCGCCGTCACGGTGGACCTTGTGCGCATCTGCTTTCCCTATGTCATATTCATCTGCGGGGTGGCCCTGTGCATGGGCGTGCTCAACGCGGACAACCGCTTCCTGGCCCCGGCCCTGGCCCCCACGGTGCTCAACGTGGCCCTCATCGGCGCGGCCCTTTTCGGCTATTTCCTCGGCTACAACGTGGCCTACTGCATGGCCTACGGCGTGCTTGTCGGCGGGCTGGGCCAGTGGCTCCTGCAGCAGCCGTTTCTGCGCCGCTCGGGTTTTTCCTGGCGCGGCAGCTGGTCGTGGCGCAACAAGGGCGTGGCCCGCATGGGGCTGCTCATGCTGCCCACGGTCTTTGGCGCGGCAGTCTACCAGCTCAACATCCTGCTCGGCACGCTGCTCGCCTCCTTCCTGCCTGTGGGGTCGGTCTCCTACCTCTATTATGCCGACAGGCTGGTGCAGTTTCCCCTGGGCGTATTCGGCATTGCGGTGAGCACGGCGGCCCTGCCGAGCCTCGCCCGGCTGGCCGCGCGGGGCGAGATGGACGAGTACGACTCCGCCCTGTCCATGTCCCTGGGGCTGACCCTGTTCATCGCCCTGCCGGCGGCGGCCGGGCTCATGGGGCTGGCCGAGCCGATCATCAGTCTGCTCTTCCAGCGCGGGGCGTTCACCGCCGAGGCCGTGGCCGCCACTGCCACGGCCCTCGTCGCCTATTCCGTGGGGCTGCCGTTCATCGCCCTGTCGCGGCCCCTGGTGGCCGGGTTCTATGCCCTGGAGGACACGCGCACCCCGGTCAAGATCGCGGTCCTGTGTCTGGCGGCCAACATCGGCCTGGGCCTCCTGCTCATGCAGTCCATGGCCCATGTGGGGCTGGCCCTGGCCGTCAGCCTGTCCTCGCTGCTCAATTTCGTGCTGCTGCACGTCCTGCTGGCCCGCAAGCGCAGGGCCACCCTCGTCCCGCCCGGATCAGCCGTCAAATCGGCGGCGCTGAGCATCGGGATCGGCGTCGGGGCCTACCTCACCGCCGCCTGGAGCCCGTGGTGTCTGGCCCTGCTGCCGGTGTGGGTCGCGGTCTACATCCTCCTGGCCCTGGTCCTGGGCATGAGCGAGGCGCGGCTGTTCGTGGACATGGTGGGGTCGCGCACCCGGCGCGGGCTGGGCCGCAGGAAGGGGGCGTGACCGTGGCTGATCCGTCCTCTCCGACACCCGCGCCCGTGGACAGCGAGGCCGTGTTCGCCCGGCGCGACGCCTTTCCCTGTTCCATGGTCCAGGCCGAGGGCGGCTATCGGTTTTCCCTCGATTCCCTGCTGCTTGCCTGCTTTGCGCGGCCCGGGCGGCGGCATGTGGGGGTCGATCTCGGCTGCGGTTGCGGCGTGGTCGGGTTGGGCATGCTCCTGCGCCAGCCGGGGCTGAGCCTCACCGGGGTGGATGTGGCCCCGGCCAATGTGAACGCGGCCAGAGTCAACGCGATCCAACTGCACTTTGCCGACCGTTTCGTTGCCTGCCAGGGCGATGTCGCCCAGTGGCGGCCCGAGCGGGTGGTTGATTTCGTGGTGGCGAACCCGCCCTATCGCCAGCTGGGCCGGGGCAAGGTGAGCCAAGGCGAGGCCAGGGCCACGGCCCGGTTCGAGGGGCGAGGCAGCTTTGCACGCTTTGCCCGGTGCGCGGCGGTGGCCCTGAAGACACGCGGCAAGTTCACCTTTGTCCACCTGCCGGAGCGGCTGCCGGAGCTGATGAACGCGTTGGCCGACAACGGGCTGGCCCCCAAGCGCATGCGCATGGTCCACGGCCGCCCGGACGAGGAGGCGCGGATGGTGCTTATGGAATCGGTCAAGGCGGGGGGCATGGGCCTGCGCGTCGAACCGCCGCTTATCCTACATCAGGGCCGTGGCGACCGGACCCGGCTGACCGGGCAGGCGCGTGAGTTCTGCCCCTTTCTGGGCAAGGGATAGCCCCGTGAGGGCGGCGGGCGTCAAGCCGGAAAAAAGGGAATCACCCATGGATGATTACACGAAAGACATCGCGGCAGAACTGTTCGAATCCGGCGCGCTCTATTGCGCGGAAATCACCCTCAAGCTTATTGCCGAGGCCGGAGGGCGCGACGCCGCACGCCTGATCCCCATGGCCACGGGCTTTTGCAGCGGCATGGCGCGCACCTGCGGCCAGTGCGGCGCGGTGTCCGGCGCGGTCATGGGCATCGGGCTCTTTGCCGGACGGTCCGAGCCGGGCGGCGACTACGACCCCGCCTATGCCCTGGTGGGAGAATTCCTGGAGCGGTTCACCGCGAAAACCGGCTCCGCCAACTGTTATGACCTCGTGGGATGCGATTTTTCCACCGACCAGGGCAGGGAGCGGTTCAAGGCCGAAGGATTGCGGACCAAATGTACCGGATTCGTGGTCCAGGCCGTGGATATCGCCCTCGACCTGCTGCGTGAGCACGGCTATCTGCCGGAGCACGATGCCTTTGTCGCCTCCCGCCTCGCCCCCTGTGGGCTGTCCTGCGGAACCTGCCTTGCTTTTGATTCCGGCCCTGTCCAGCAGGCCAGCCGCGCCCTACGCGCCGCCCTCGGTGACAACTTTTCTCCATATGCCAAGCGGTTCGAGGCCATGAACCCGGTCTTTGCCAGTTATCCCGCCTTCAGTGAGATGCTCGACTTCCTCGCCTCCGGCTCCTGCACTGGCTGCCGTGACGCCGGGTGTCTGTTCAAGGCATGCGCCGTGCCCGGCTGTGCAAGGGAGCGCGGCGTGGACTATTGCTTCCAGTGCAACGAGTTCCCGTGTCAGCGTCACGGCATGCCCGCGACCCTGGCTGAGCGG
>CAMYLL010000042.1 GCA_947259235.1 uncultured Pseudodesulfovibrio sp.
GGTGCAGTACGACTACCTGCAGGACCTCGAACGCGTCTCCAGCGAGCGGCTGACCCTCTACGAGAGCACCCTCAACTCCGCGCTGCAACGCTACGAGTATCTCCCCTACCTCGTCTCCCGCACGGGCATGGTGGGCGACCTGCTGGCAGGCAGGGGCAACCAGAGCGAGGTCAACGACTTCCTCGAATCCGCCAACGGCAAGGCGGGCTCGTCCGCCGTCTATGTCCTCAACGCAGACGGCATCGTCGTCGCGGCCAGCAACTGGAACCAGCCCAACAGCTTCGTCGGCCTGAACCTGCGATTTCGCCCCTACTTCAAGGACCCCATGGAAGGCCGGGAGGGACGGTTCTTCGGCGTGGGCGTCACCGTGGGCCAGCCCGGGCTCTACATCTCCCACCCCATCCGCGAGAACGGCCGCATCCTCGGCGTGGCCGCCACCAAGATCGCCCTCTCGTCGCTGGAAAACCTCTGGCGGGAAGGCGGCGAGACAGTCTTCGTCACCGACTCCAACGGCGTGGTGGTCCTGACCAGCCGACCGGGATGGAAATACCGGACCATGGCCCCCCTCTCTGCCGAGACGCTGAACAAGATCCACGAACGGTGGCAGTATCCCGAGCTCAAGCTCAAGTATCTTCCGTCCAAGCGGACCTCGCGCCTGGGCTTCACCAACGAAGTCTCCATAGGCACGGAGCGGTTCTTCGAGGAGACGCGGGCCATCCCCACCATGGGCTGGAAAATCAGCTTTCTCATGGAGCAGGGTGCACTGTGGGAGCGGACCCTGGGCACGGCCCTGACCTCCTTCGTGCTGGTCGGGCTGGGCATCCTCTCCCTGCTGCTCCTGCGCGAGCGCAGGCTCAAGATGCTCTCGCGCCAGCAGGCATTCGAGGCCGAGCGCATCCGGGACATCAACAAACAGCTGGCCCTGGAGATCGAGGAACGCAAGCGCACCGAAAAGGAGCTGCGAGCCGCCCAGGAGGAGCTTGTCCAGGCTGGCAAGCTGGCCGCCCTGGGCGAGATGGCCACCGCCGTGGCCCACGAGCTCAACCAGCCCTTCGCCGCGGTCAAGACATACATCGCCAGTTGCAAGCTGATGCTCTCCCGCAACAAGCTCACGGAGCTGGAGCCGACCCTGACCAAGGTATCCGAACTGGGGGACCGCATGGGCAAGGTCACAGGCCAGCTCAAGACCTTCGTGCGCAAGTCGTCAAACAAGAAAACCGAATTCGACCTCAGGCTGGCCATTGACGAGGCCCTGACCCTGATGCGCCACCAGTTCGTCGTGGAAAACTGCGAGCTGAAGCTGACCATGCCCGAGACGCCCGTGATCGTCGTCGGCGACCAGATGCGCCTGGAACAGGTGCTCATCAACCTTTACCGCAACGCCCTGGACTCGCTCCAGGACACCCAGGGCGCGCTCATCGGCGTGACCCTGAGCACCAGCGGCCGCCATGCTCGGGTCTATGTCTGGGACAACGGCCCCGGCATCGCGCCGGACATAGGCAGGCGTCTCTTCGAGCCTTTTGTCACCTCCAAGAAGGAAGGCGACGGTGTCGGACTGGGCCTCTCCATCTCCTACAAGATCATCAAGGACATGGACGGCGAGATCCGGGCAGGCAATCGCCCGGACCGCGGCGCCGAGTTCACCATGCATCTCCCCTTGTCCAAGGGAAAGGAAACATAGCGCATGACCCAGGTCATTTTGGTCGACGACGAACAATCCGTCCGCGATTCGGCGCGGCAGTGGCTTGAGCTCTCCGACCTCACGGTCAGGGATTTCGACAACGCGAGAGACGCCCTTGGCTGCATCACCAGGGACTTCGCCGGCATCGTCCTCTCCGACGTCAAGATGCCGGACATCGACGGCCTCGCCTTCCAGAAAAAGATCGCCCGGATCGACCCGCACATCCCGGTGGTGCTCTTCACAGGCCATGGAGACATCGCCATGGCCGTGGAGGCGATCCGCGCCGGAGCCTACGACTTTCTGGAGAAGCCCTTCGACCCGGAGCGCATCGTGGAAACCATCAAGCGCGCTTTGGAAAAACGACAGCTGGTGCTCGAAAACCGGCAGTTGAAGAAAGCCCTGCAGGACAGCGAAGGCATCGACTCACGGCTGGTGGGCGGCAGCGCGCCCATGCGCACCCTCAAGCGTGAGATAGCCAACATCGCGCCTACCATAGCCAACGTGCTCATCCTCGGCGAGACAGGCACGGGCAAGGAGGTCATCGCCCGCTCCATCCACACGCTCAGCGACCGGGGCAAGGGTCCCTACCTGGCCCTCAACTGCGCTGCCATCCCGGTCAATATGGCCGAGAGCGAACTCTTCGGCCACAAGTCCGGCGCCTTTACCGGCGCCCAGGGCAAGCGCGTGGGCAAGCTCGAAGCGGCCAACAACGGCACGCTCTTTCTGGACGAGCTGGGGTCCATGCCCATGGACGTCCAGGGCAAGCTCCTGCGAGCGCTTGAATGCATGGAGATCACCCCCCTGGGCGGCAACACGCCCCGGCCGGTGCAGTTCCGCCTGCTCTCGGCCATGAACGAGGACCCGCGAAAGGCCATCGAGGAGGGCCGCCTGCGCGAGGATCTCTACTTCCGCCTGAACACGGTGGAGCTGCTCGTCCCCCCGCTGCGCGAACGCAAGGAGGACATCCCCATCCTCTTTTCCTTTTTCCTCGAACGTGCGGCCGACGTCTATGGCAGGACCGTTGAACCGCCCACGGCCGAAAGCCTGGCCATCATGATGAGCCACGACTGGCCCGGCAACGTCCGGGAGCTCAAGAGCCTGTCGGAGCGCTTCGTCCTGTCCTCCCTGCCCCACGAGGAGCGCATCCCCAAGCTCCTCTCGGGAAAGGTGGTGGATAGGCGTGAATCCGCCGTGGCCCTGCGCGACCAGGTCAACCTCTTCGAACGCCACCTGATCAAGGAGTCCCTGGCCCGCCACGACGGCAACGTCAAGGACGTCATCGCCGACCTGCGGGTCCCCCGGCGCACCCTCAACGAAAAGATGGCGAAGTACGGTCTCAAGCGACCCTGAGCCCTTTAGGCCATTTTCCGCCGACCAATTTTCGGCCTGTCGGCGGAAATCCGCCGACCCCCTTTCAGTCTCCCAGAAAAACGCCCGCCAGCCGGGCGTTTTTTCATTTCCCACCCTTGGCATGGCAGTTGCTCTTATGGGCACGTTGCGATTCATCCCTGCGGATCGCCGGACACGAGGAGGTCACCACGAAGGACGGGGGAGGCGGACACCACAGGCCGAAACGACAGAACCGGCCAGCCGCCGCCACACACGCATCGCCAGCACACAGCAACCGACCCGAGGCCCTGGCCCACGCCAGCTTTCTTCAAATATTTGAACAACAGGTGAACCAATGCTGAAAACCAACACGACATCCGTTGCAGGCCTGTCCCGCGTCGACGCCGGTCTCGACTGGCTTCAGATGCTCACGGGCGCGGGGCTCATCCTCTTCATGTGGTGTCACATGCTGCTCGTCTCTTCGGTGGTCATCTCACCGAGCATCATGAACGCCATCGCCCACTTCTTCGAGGCCACCTACATGGCCCAGGTGGGCGGCCCCCTGATCTTTCTGACCTTCCTGGCCCACTTCGTCCTGGCCGCGCGCAAGATCCCCTTCCGCGCCGAGGGACAGGCCACCATCTGGCAGCACGCCAAGATGCTCAAGCATCGGGACACATGGCTGTGGGTCGTTCAGGCCGGAACCGCCATGATCATCCTGATCCTTGGCGCCATCCACATGTGGGTCGTGCTCAACGACCTGCCCATCACCGCCGCCAAGTCCGCCGCCCGGATGCAGCATTTCTGGTGGTTCGTCTTTTACATGATCCTGCTTCCCTGCGTCGAACTCCACGTGAGCGTGGGCTTCTACCGCATCGCCGTGAAGTGGGGCTTCGTCAAATCAGACAAGCGCGGGTCCTTCAAGAAGTTCGAGACGACCCTGTTCACCATCTTCATGGTCATCGGCGTCATCACCCTGATCCGCTTCGTAACGTTAGGCTAGCGAGGTTCACGACATGCAAACTTACTACACTGATCTGCTCGTCATCGGAGCCGGACTGGCCGGCGAGCGCGTGGCCTGCGAGGCGGCCCAAAACGGCTTCAAGGCCACCTGCCTCTCCATCGTGCCCGCCAGGCGCTCCCACTCCTCCGCCGCCCAGGGCGGCATGCAGGCGGCCCTGGGCAACTGTGCCAAGGGTGAGGGAGACGGCCCGGACGTCCACTTCCTTGATACCGTCAAAGGCTCGGACTGGGGCTGCGACCAGGAAGTCGCCCGCCTCTTTGCCGATAACGCGCCCATCGAGATGCGCAGGCTGGCCCACTGGGGCGTGCCCTGGAACCGCGTGGTTCCCGGCCAGTCGTTCTACTTCAAGGGCGGCGAAAAGTTCGAGAAATATGAGAAGCCGGAAAACGAGGGGCTGATCACCGCCCGCTCCTTTGGCGGCACGGCCAAGTGGCGCACCTGCTACACCTCCGACGGCACGGGCCACGCGGTCATGTGCACCATGGACAACCGCTGCGCCGAGCTCGGCATCGACGTCTTCGACAAGAAAGAAGCCATCGCCCTCATCCACAACGACGACACCTGCATGGGCGCGGTGGTCCGCTGCCTGCGCACCGGCCAGCTTGAGGTCTTCCTGGGCAAGGCCACGGCCATCTGCACCGGCGGCTTCGGCCGCATCTACAAGGCCACCACCAACGCGGTCATCTGCGACGGCGGCGGCCACACCATCGCCCACGACACCGGCATGGTCCCCATCGGCAACCCCGAGGCCATCCAGTTCCATCCCACCGGCATCGTGCCCACCGACATCCTCGTCACCGAGGGCTGCCGCGGCGACGGCGGAACCCTGCTCGACTGCAACGAAGAACGGTTCATGAACATCTACGAACCGGAAAAAGCCGAGCTCGCCTCCCGCGACGTGGTCTCCCGCTGGATGACCCACCACATGCGCCAGGGCAAGGGCGTCAAGAGCCCCTACGGCGAACACCTCTGGCTCGACATCCGCCACCTGGGCGACAAGCACATCTCCACCAAGCTGCGCGAAGTGGACGAGATCTGCCATCACTTCCTGGGCGTGGACCCGCGCACCGAGCTGATCCCCGTGCGGCCCACCCAGCACTATACCATGGCCGGACTGCGCACCAACAAGGACGGCGCGGTCTACGGGCTCAAGGGGCTCTTCTCCGCGGGCGAGGCCGCCTGCTGGGACATGCACGGCTTCAACCGCCTGGGCGGCAACTCCCTGGCCGAGACCGTGGTGGCCGGCGGCATCATCGGCGCCAAGATCGTCGAGTTCCTCAAGGGCTACGAGACCACCTTCGACACCCGCACCATCAACCTCCAGGTCAAGCGCCAGGAGGAACGCATCCATGATCTCATCCACGGCCGCAACGGCAAGCTCAACGTCTACGACGTGCGCAACGAGATGCAGGAGGCGCTGATGAAGGGCTGCTTCGTCTTCCGCAACAACGACGGCCTCGAGGAGTGCGTCGACACCCTGCAGAAGACCCTTGAGAAGTCCCGCAAGGTCGGCCTCGTCTCGGACGGCGCAGGGCCCAGCCACGAGCTGGCCGCCGCCCTGAAGGTCGAGGGTCAGGTCAAGCTCGCCCTGTGCATCGCCCAGGCCGCCCTGCAGCGCACCGAGTCGCGCGGGTCGCACAACCGCGAGGACTTCCCCGAAAGAAACGACAAGGACTGGCTCAACCGCACCCTGGCCTACTGGCCCGAGAAGGCCGACATGCCGGAGTTTGTATACGAAGACACCACCCCTGTCTTCGAGCTGCCTCCGGGCGACCGCGGCTACGGTGGCGGATCGATCATTCCCGCCGACGACAAGTACGTGAAGGAGCGCACAGTCAAAAGCTCCGTCACCAAGATCGGCAAGAAGCAGTAACCCGGATACAAAGAAGGAATGAATCATGGGCAGACAAATAAAATTCGAAATCTTCCGGTATAATCCCGAGAGGAAGGGCGACGTCCCGCACATGCAGACGTTCACCCTCGATGAAACCCCGAACATGACGCTGTTCATCGCGCTCAACAGGCTGCGCGAGGAACAGGACCCGAGCCTGATCTTCGACTTCTGCTGCCGGGCCGGCATCTGCGGCGCGTGCGCCATGGTCATCAACGGCCGCCCCGGGCTGGCCTGCCAGACCAAGACCAAGGATCAGCCCACCAACATCACCCTGCTCCCCCTGCCGGTGTACAAGCTCATCGGCGATCTCGCCGTCGATACCGGCGTCTGGTTCAGGGAGATGTATGCCAAGACCGAGTCCTGGATCCACACGGCCAAGGTCTTCGACCCCAAGGCCGAAGAGGAGCGGATGGACAACGAGATAGCCGAGCAGATCTACGAACTGGAACGCTGCATCGAGTGCGGCTGCTGCGTCGCGGCCTGCGGCACGGCCCGCCTGCGTGACGACTTCATGGGCGCGGCGGCCCTCAACCGCATCGCCCGCTTCGTGGTGGACCCCCGCGACGAGCGCACGGACCGCGAATACTTCGAGGTCATCGGCAACGACAACGGCATCTTCGGCTGCATGGGCCTGCTGGCCTGCGAGGACGTCTGTCCCAAGGGGCTGCCCCTGCAGAACCAGCTCGGTTTCCTGCGCCGCAAGATGGGCATCACCGCAATCAAAGACATCTTCAGGAAGAAATAACATGCGTACCATACAGACATCACAGATCGTCGATGCCGTGGCCGCCATGTGCATCAAGGGCAACACCGAGCTGCCGGCCGACGTCCGCGCCAGGCTCGAACAGGCCATGGCCGAGGAAACCGCACCGTCCGCCAAGGAAGTGCTCCGGCAGCTCCTCGAAAACGCCGACCTGGCCATGAACACCAAACTCCCCCTGTGTCAGGACTGCGGTCTGGCCGTCTTCTTCGTGGAAGTGGGCGACGACGTCCGCATCGAGGGCGGCAACCTGCGCGACGCCATCAACGACGGCGTGCGCAAGGGCTACGGCGAGGGCTTCCTGCGCAAGTCCGCCTGCGATCCCCTGACCCGCGCCAACACCGGCGACGGAACCCCGGCCATCATCCACTTCGACTTCGTCCCCGGCGACAAGCTCAAGCTGGTTTACATGGCCAAGGGCGGCGGCAGCGAGAACATGAGCCGCGTCACCATGCTCGCCCCGGCCCAGGGCTGGGAGGGCATCAAGCAGTTCGTCATCAACCGCGTGGCCGAGGCCGGGCCCAACCCCTGCCCGCCCACGGTCATCGGCATCGGCATCGGCGGAACCTTCGACCACGCCGCCAAGATCGCCAAGAAATCCCTCATGCGCCGCCTGGACGACACCCACCCGGACCCGGACATCGCGGCCAAGGAAAAGGAACTGGAAGAGGCCATCAACAGGCTGGGCATCGGCCCCATGGGCCTGGGCGGCAAGACCACGACCCTGAGCGTCAAGATGACGGTCGAGCCGTGCCACCTGGCGAGCCTGCCCCTTGCCGTCAATGTCCAGTGCCACTCGCAGCGGCACGAGGAGGTCATACTCTAATGGCAGAATACAAGCTGACCACCCCCCTGACGGACGACGACATCGTCAAGCTCAAGGCCGGAGACGTGGTCTTCCTCAGCGGCATCATCTACTCCGCGCGCGACGCGGCCCACAAAAAGCTCTTCGAGCTGCTCGACGCGGGCAAGGAGCTTCCCTTCGACCTCGCAGGCTCGGCCATCTACTACGTCGGCCCCAGCCCGGCGCCCCCCGGCCGTCCCATCGGCGCGGCCGGGCCCACCACCAGCTACCGCATGGACACCTATGCCCCGCGCCTGCACGCCCTGGGCATGAAGGCGTCCATCGGCAAGGGCAAGCGCTCCGACGAGGTCAAGGCGGCCATGAAGGAACACACGGGCGTCTACTTCGGCGCCACGGGCGGCGCGGGCGCGCTGCTCTCCAACTCCATCACCAAGTCCACGGTCATCGCCTTTGACGAGCTCGGCC
Organism: uncultured Pseudodesulfovibrio sp.; assembly: GCA_947259235.1. Taxonomy (GTDB): domain Bacteria; phylum Desulfobacterota; class Desulfovibrionia; order Desulfovibrionales; family Desulfovibrionaceae; genus Pseudodesulfovibrio. The sequence continues at coordinate 7,959 of CAMYLL010000042.1, forward strand.
CCGAGGCCGTGCGCGAGATGCATGTCGAGGACTTCCCGCTGCTGGTCATCAACGACTCGCACGGCGGCGAACTCTACGCCGTGCCCGATCGCGAAGCCGCAGGCATCAAATAACGCAACCACATCACCAAGGAGACAGAAATGGCATTATTCACCAGACAGGAAGCCCTCGACTACCACTCCACAGGGAGAAAGGGTAAAATCGAAGTCGTCCCGGTCAAGCCCTGCGTCACCCAGAAGCACCTCTCCATGGCCTACAGCCCCGGCGTGGCCGAGGCGTGCAAGGAGATCGCGGCGGACGAATCGAAATCCTTCGAATACACCGCCCGGGGCAACCTTGTGGCCGTGGTATCCAACGGCACGGCCGTCCTGGGCCTGGGCAACATCGGCGCGGCCGCAGGCAAGCCCGTCATGGAAGGCAAGGGCGTGCTCTTCAAGGTCTTCGGCGACGTGGATGTCTTCGACATCAACCTCAACGTCTCCGATCCCGACAAGATCATCGAGATCGTCAAGGCCATGGAGCCCTCCTTCGGCGACATCAACCTCGAAGACATCAAGGCCCCCGAGTGCTTCTACATCGAGGAGAAACTCAAGGCCGAGATGAACATCCCGGTCTTCCACGACGATCAGCACGGCACGGCCATCGTCACGGCCGCGGGCATGATGAACGCCCTGGAGATCACCGGCAAGAGAGCCGAGGAGATGCGCGTGGTCATCTCCGGCGCCGGCGCCGCCGCCATCGCCTGCACCAACCTGTACAAGGGCATGGGCGTCAAGCCCGAGAACATAGCCATGTTCGACTCCCGCGGCCACATCAACAAGAGCCGCACGGACCTCAACGCAACCAAACAGGCATACGCCACGGACAAGGAATACGGCTCTCTGGCCGAGGCCATGGTCGGCGCCGACTGCTTCCTGGGCCTGTCCGTCAAGGGCATGGTCTCCAAGGAGATGGTCGCCTCCATGGGTGAAAGCCCCATCATCTTCGCCTGCGCCAACCCCGACCCGGAGATTCCGTACACCGACGCCAAGGAAGCGCGCCCCGACGCCATCATGGGCACGGGCCGCTCCGACTTCCCCAACCAGGTCAACAACGTCCTGGGCTTCCCCTTCATCTTCCGCGGCGCGCTCGACGTCGGCGCCACCGCCATCAACGAGGAAATGAAGCTGGCGGCCGCCCAGGCCCTGGCCGACCTGGCCAAGGAACCGGCTCCGGACTATGTCTGCAAGGCCTTCGGCGTCGACAAGCTGGAGTTCGGCATCGACTACATCATCCCCAAGGCTCTCGACCTCAGGCTGATCGAGTTCGTTTCCGTGGCCGTGGCCAAGGCCGCCATGGAGACCGGAGTCGCTCGCAAGACCATCGATCTCGACGAGTACAGGAAAGAACTGCGCCAGCGCATCGCCGATTCCACGGCCCGCGTCGGTGCATTTGTCACGTCCTACAACCTGGACATCTAGCCCCGCAACAAACCGGGCAGGGCGTTGCGGCTCTGCCCGGCCCTCGAAAGCCGAGGGTGCCAGCACTGGGGTGAATTCTGTCCGAAATGCGACCGATGGGCCGCAAGCACAAGAGAGGAATGTATGAGCGCTCAAGCAGAAGACAGCGGCAAGGGAAAAATCATCGGCTTTTTTCTCGGCCCCATAGTTTTCGCACTGATGCTTCTCCTTCCGGCACCGGAAGGCATGAAGATCGAAGCATGGCGCGTGGCCGCGGTCACCGCCTTCATGGCAATCTGGTGGATCACGGAAGCGATCCCCATCCCTGCCACGTCCCTGATGCCCATTGCCCTGTTCCCGCTCCTCGGCGTCATGAAGTCGAGCGCGGCCACGGCTCCGTATGCCAACCACCTCATCTACCTGTTCATGGGCGGCTTCTTCCTGGCCGTGACCATGGAGCGGTGGAACCTGCACCGGCGCATCGCCATCCACACCATCAAGATGGTGGGAACCAGCCCGGCCAGGATGATCATGGGCTTCATGCTCGCCACGGCGTTTTTGTCCATGTGGGTTTCCAACACGGCAACGGCCATGATGATGGTTCCCATCGGCCTGGCCGTCATCCAGCAGGCCACCGGGTTTGACTCCGATACCCTGCGCGCCTGTCCCCACGCCGGGCCGGAGTTCAACTTCGGCAAGGGTCTGATGCTCGGCGTCGCCTACGCGGCCTCCATCGGCGGCGTGGCCACCATCATCGGAACCCCGCCCAACACCATCATGGTCGGCATGATCGAAAAGATGTTCGGCGTGCAGATCGGCTTCGGCCAGTGGATGATGTTCGGCGTGCCGCTTTCCGCCGTCATGCTGGTCATCGCCTGGGTGTTGCTGACCCGCGTGCTCTTCCCCACCGGAGGCATGGAGCTTGCCGGCGGCAAGCAGATCATCGAGCAGGAGCTGCACAAGCTCGGCCCCATGAAGTCCGAAGAAAAGAAAATCGTCATCGTCGGCTGTTTCGTGGCCACCTTCTGGCTCGCTCGCGGATTCATGAAGGACATCGACTTCATCATGAACATCATGCCCAACTTCGGGTATATTCATGACGCCACCATCGGCATCCTGGGCGCGCTGATCCTGTTCGCCATTCCCACCGACTTCAAGAAGGGCGAGTTCCTGCTCGACTGGAAGACCGCGGTCAAGATTCCGTGGGACGTCATCCTGCTGTTCGGCGGCGGTCTGGCCATCGCCAACGGCTTTGCCAAGACCGGCCTTGCGGCCTTCATCGCCTCCCAGCTCGGCGGGCTTGAAGGCGCGTCCATCCTCGTCTTCGTCGGCGCGGTGGTCATGATCACCATCTTCCTGACGGAAATCACCTCCAACACGGCCACCGCAACCCTGCTGGTGCCGATCATGGGCAGCGCGGCCATCGCCATGGGCGTGCATCCCTTCGCCACCATCATCGGCGCCTGCGTGGCCGCGTCCTTCGCGTTCATGCTGCCGGTCGCCACGCCGCCCAACGCCGTCATCTTCGGCTCCGGCTGCGTCACCATCAAGCAAATGGCAAAGGCGGGACTGTGGCTCAACATAGTGGGCACTATCCTGATCACCGTGTTCGTCGTCTACATCCTCCCCGTCCTGTGGGGAGTCGATCTCAACACGCTGCCCAGCTGGGCCGTCATGCCCAAGTAACACCATCCCCCCGCGGGCGGCCGTCCGGGCCGTCCGCGGGACTTGATAATTAAAATATTTCAAAGCTTTAGACTGCTACAGCGATGTGGCGGAGAGGAATGATGCGCTCAAAATCCAAGACACTCCCGATATTTTTAGCAGCGGCGCTGCTGCTTGGGGTGGCCGTTTTCGGCTACGTCAAGGCCGCCGATTCGCCCAAGATGCCGGTCAGGATCCTGTTCAAGAACAACGGCGGAAAGGTCATCTTCTCCCACCTCGTCCATCACCGGGACTACCAGATAGACTGCGCCCAGTGCCATCACGACAGAAAATCCGCGACGGTGGAACCCGACGGCGAGGCCCTGGCCTGCGGCTCGTGCCACCCCAACGAGTTCAACGAGGATTTCGTCACCTCGCACATCGAATCATTCCCGGACGAGACCTACTGCGTGCGCTGCCACCACACCGAATTCGACAAGGTCATCTTCGACCACGAGGCGCACAAGGACTACGCCGGCGACTGCTATGACTGCCACCACGGCGCCGATATCGAACCGGAACCGCAAAAATGCGCCAATTGCCACAAGGGCGAAGATTCCGGCGACCTGATCTCCATGCGCCTGGCCGGTCACGAAAGCTGCGGCAGCTGCCATGACGACATGTTCGACAAGGGACTGTCCAGCTGCAACTCTTGCCACATCCCCGTGGATATGACCGGCTACGACGGCGACTACACCTCCTGCAACGACTGCCACGAGACCGAGGCCAGGGAGCTGGTGCTCCCGCGCATGAGCGCCTTCCACGACCAGTGCATGAGCTGCCACGAAAAGATGCAGGCCGGCCCCTACGGCCCAGACAACTGCAACCAATGCCACATCAGCAGGTAGACGGACCAATGAACACCCAAGACACCCACACACCGCTCTCCCGGGCGGAAATCACCCTGACGCGACACTGTGCGCTCGTCACCTGCGGCCAGACGGTCAAGCGCGGAGAGCGCATTGCCACGGCCAACGCCCCGGACCTGGGCGACCTCCACTCGCCACTGAACGGCACTGTCGCCCATGTCGATCCCTACCGGATCAGGATCGACGCCGGGGGCGACCAGACCGAAGTCCCCCCGGTGGAGCTCGACGGCCTGACCGGCCCGGACCTGCACGCCCGGCTCAGGGAGCTTGGTGCGGACCTGCCCCCGGTCGGCGAGTTTGACACCCTGATAATCAACGGAGCCGACTGCGAACCGGACGTCTTCGCCCGGCAGCATCTCATGACGACGTCTCAGTCCACCCTTGAGCACGGCCTTGCGGCCACCATTGCACTATACACCCCAAAACGGACCGTTCTGGCCGTGCTCAAGGGCACATCGAAAACCCTCATCGGCACGGAGCTCGTCCAAGTGTCCGAGCAGTATCCCTCCGCCCTCGACCCCATGGTGGCCTTCAAGGTCACCGGCCGCGAGGCTGCGGACGACGCCCTGGTCATCGGGCTTGAGACGCTCTTTCAGGTTGGCCGGATCATGGAATCTGGACTCCCGGCCCTGGAGACCGTGGTCACCGTGGGCAGGGTCAACAGGCTCGTCAGCGTGGGAACCCCGGTGGGCCAGCTCCTGGCCGATGCCGGAGAGCAGCCCGCAAGCGGCGACCGCATCGTCCTCGGCGGCATCCTGCGCGGAGTGGCCGCGGCCTCGCCAGCCCAGGGCGTGGCCCGCAACACGAGCGCGGTAACCGTCATCAGCAATCCCGCGCCCGTGGCCCAGGACGCCCCGTGCGTCGGCTGCGGCGAATGCGTGCGACGCTGTCCGGCCCGGATCGACCCCGCCATGATCACCAGCTACGCCGAGTTCGGCATGTACGACAAGGCGCAAGCCGAACACGTTGGCGCCTGCTTCGAATGCGGCCTGTGCGGCTTCTTCTGCATCGCCCGGCGTCCCATGCTCCAGTACATCAGGCTCGCAAAGAACGAACTGGCCCGCGCCAAGGCCCAGACCGGGGAGGACAACTAGCCGTGAAGCCACTCAATCCATTTCTCCTGACCGTTTCGGTCCCGCCCCACCGCCACTGCGGCGTGACGGTGCGCAGCCGGACGGCCAGCATGCTCATGGCCCTGATTCCCGCGGCCGTCATGGCCCTGACGACCTACGGCATGACCGGACTGCG
>CAMYLL010000043.1 GCA_947259235.1 uncultured Pseudodesulfovibrio sp.
GCAGCCGGAGTTTCGGGCTGGGCGGCGGCAGGCTCCTCGGCCTTCTTCTCCTCCGGAGCGTTGGAACAGGCGAACAGAGACAGCATCAGCGCCATCGAAGCGGCGGATACAAAAAACATTTTGAGCAGTTTCTTCATGGGGGTCTCTCCATTTGCGTTTTTTATCTCAAGCCAATATCCCAGCAAGCGTTTTTGGGCAACACCCGCGTCAACACAGAAGACTCGATCTTCATGAACTCGTTGAACAAAAATATTTCAGAATCAGCCTAGGTTAATTGAACAATCGGCTCAACAAACTGCGTCCCTGCGTCCCAGGGAAAAAGAATCCAGGTATCCTGGCTGACTTCAGTGATATACGTCTCAACCATGGGGCGACCTGCGGGCTTGGCATAGACCGTGGCAAAATGGGCCTTGGGTACCATGTCCCGGGCTATCTTTGCGGTCTTGCCCGTATCCACCAGATCGTCGATGAGCAGCCACCCTTCGCCCTCGTTTTCCACGGATTTGAGGATGGTCGCGTCGCCCTGCTCCTTCCAGTTGTAGCTGGACAGGCAGATGGTATCGATCAGATGGATGTTCAGCTCGCGGGCGATGATGGCAGCCGGAACCAGCCCGCCGCGCGTGATGGCCACGATGCCTTTCCATGGTCCCTTTTCCATCAGTCGCCAGGAAAGCGCCCGGCAGTCGCGCTGCAACTGATCCCAGGAAACTGGATACATTTTCTGATAGCGGCTTTTGTCACCCATGGCAGATTCATCTCCTAAGATTTCCTCACAGGGGCGGAGGAAACGTGCATTTACCCTTGTTCGACCGATTAATCAAGAGAACAGGCCCGCCCCTTGTAATCAAAAACGAAAGCCAGTGTTTTCCGCACTTTATCAGAAAACAGCTTGGATGAGAGGACCTTGCCAGCCACCCGCTTGTTGATCTCGCCCACCGTGGGATACGGGTGCACGGCCGAGGCCATGGCCGTGAGCCCGGTCCGGGCGTTCAGAGCCAGCACCCATTCCGCCGCGACCTCGCCCGCATGGGGACCGACTATCTGGACGCCCAGCGGTTTTTCCCGCTTATCGAGCACCAGCTTGATTTTTCCTTCGACCGCGTCCTCCGCCCTGGCCCGATCATTGTCCGCAAAGGACTCCTCCCATACCGTGTACTCGATCCCCGCAGCCGTGGCCCGTTTTTCGTTCATGCCGATGCTGGCCAGCTCCGGCTCGGTATAGGTACACCATGGAAGCCACGTATAATCGACCGTGCGTGGCAGTCGAAAGACCACGTTTGAAATGACGATGCTTCCCTCGTACCCTGCGGCGTGGGTGAATTGATATTTGCCCAGCACGTCCCCGGCGGCGAATATGTGCTTCTTGCTTGTGCGCAGCCGTCCGTCGACCTTCACGCCCCGGCGATCATATTCGACGCCCGCGTTTTCCAGACGCAGCCCCTCGATCCGGGGCGCACGACCGGCGGCCACAAGCAGTCTCTCGGCAGACGCCACGCGGCTCTCGCCCTCGCGTCCATAGGCAACCTCGAAACCTCCGGGAACTTTTCGCACCTCATTGGTTTGAACACACAGTTCCAGCCCAATGCCCTCGGCCGTGAAGGCATCCTGAACCACCCGGGCCATGTCCGGGTCCTCAGCCGTCAGGAGTTGGCAGTTGCGTTGCAGGATGGTCACCTTGGTTCCCAGGCGGGCAAAGGCCTGGGCCATCTCGCAGCCGATGGGACCACCGCCGAGGACGAGGAGCGAAGACGGCAGCGCATCGAGTGAAAAGAGATCCTCATTGGTCCAGTAGTCCGTTTCCGACAGGCCGGGGATGTCCGGCGCAACGGGCCGCGAGCCGGTGGCCAGCACCCAGAATCGTGCCGAGGCTCGGCCGCCGCACCAGGACACCACATGATCGTCCTCGAAGGACGCCTCGCCAAAGGCCACCTTGACGCCGAGGCCGCAAAACCGCTCTTCGGAATCATGCACCTGAACAGCGTCGATCACCGACCGGATGCGCGCCGCGACCTGGCGAAAATCGACAGGTGGCAGATCGACCGTTGGCAGGCCGTACCGACTGGCGTTGCGCATGGAATGATAGACCGAGGCGGTCTTGATGAGCGTCTTGCTCGGCACGCACCCATTGTGCAGGCAATCACCGCCCAGCTCGGGTTCGCGCTCAATAAGTAATGTCTTCAGACCCAATTGCGACGCTCCGGCCGCCACGGTCAATCCGGCCGCCCCGCCGCCGATGATGCCTATGTCGTACTCGTAATCTGTCGCCATACTCGCCCCCGGAGTTATCCTTCGCGCCGCCTTGACGCCCGCAGCCAGCCCAGGGTCTTCTTTGCCGCCAGGGGAAAGAAGCCGAGGAGGATCAAGGCCGCCAAAAGCCCGGGCGACAATAGATCGGACAGCGACTCCACCTGCCCGAGCGCCACGCCCGCATAGACATAAATCACCGTGGCCGGAAACATCCCCACCTGCGAGACCCAGTAGTACGTGGACAGGCGCATGGGAGTCAGCGCCACCACGGAGTTGACCACGAAGAACGGAAAGATCGGGATCAGGCGCAGGGTAAAGAGGTAATATGCGCCCTCTTCCTCAATGCCCCGGTTGATCCTTGCCAGCCTGTCGCCGAACCGGGCCTGGACCCAGTCTCGCAACAGATAGCGCGACACGGCAAAGGCCACGGCCGCGCCGATGGTGCTGGCAAAAGAGACGATGACGGTCCCGGCGGCTAGCCCGAACACGGCCCCACCGGCCAGGGTGATGACCGTGGCGGCGGGAAACGCCAGGGCCGTAGCCGTCACGTATATGAGGAAATAGACCCCGATGAACGTTGCCGGATGCGCGTCGTAGAGCGAGAGCAGTTCCTCGCGGGATGACTTGAGCGTCTCCAGGGAAAAATAACGTCCAAGGTCGAAGATGAAATAGGAAGCCACCAGGGCCACAATGACCACGGCAAGGAGCAGCCGTTTGACGTTCTTGGCTCGCATCTCCGCCTCATCCTGTCAAAAGCTGGGCGCCGTGGAAAGCCGCGCCATACAAGCCGCTCTGCTCATTCGCGTTGAGCCTGACGGGTATTGATTCGAGAAAGTCGCCGTAGACATGGGAATTGCGAAACTCCTCCATGAATTCCGGCACGCTGACGTGCATGGGGTTCTTGGCTGCCACGCCCCCGGCTATGAACAGCCCGCCACGGGACATAAGGGCGATGGCCCAGTTGCGACAGGCGCGACCATAGAAACGCGCGTACCATTTGGTAGTAAGGCTCTCCGGGGTGATCCGGGAGGAAATCTCGGGGGGCGTCAAATCCTCGCCCGTGAGATATCTGTGCACCAAGCGCAGGCCGAGCCCAGTGACCACGCTGTCTCCCTCTGCCCAGTTGCGTCCGCTGGCTGTGCGGTTGAACTCACCGTATTCCGCCTCCTCCATTCCGGTGAAGGGAAAGGCCATGTGGCCTCCCTCGGAGGGCAGGGCGATCCACCGCCCTTCGTCCCGGATGAGGGCCGAGTAGCCCAGGCCCGTGCCCGCGCCGATGACGCCGACGGGCGCATCCGCATCAGCCTCTCCGGCCTGGAGCACCATTGCTTCGTCCACGGCGCTGGTCCTGCAAGCAAACGCCTGGGCGGCGAAATCATTGATCAGACATGCCCTGTCGCAGCCGAAATCCACCTCGCGCAGATCAACGCCCCACGGCGCGTTGGGCAGGTGACGACACTCCACGCCGTGACGAACCGCCCCGGCCACGGCCAGCACGGCCGCATCGAACCGGCCCGGCCGCGCGGCAAAGGGGCTGTCCCAGAGCCTTTCGAGCAACTCGGGAAATGTCCCGGCCTCATGGGTCTTGAGCCAGATGGAATCCTCAAGAGTCACGATGCCGCCCGAGGCGCTGAAAAGAGCGAACCGGCTGTTGGTGCCGCCGATGTCCGCAGCCAGAATCTTTGCCATGAATTCTCGTCCTCCCTGGTCAGCGGAAGCTATCACAAATCGTCCCAAAAAAAAGGAGCCATCTGGCTCCTTTTTTTTGGGTTCAACCGGCTAAAGCGTACTTTCTACAAAATGAAAGGACATGGCGTCCAACCGCTGGAAGCATTCCAACTCTGGCTGGTCATTCCTGTGCAATGAGCAGGATGCCGCAGTTGCGGTGTCGTCCTCTTGATCGACATTCAGATTGCTGCGTCAAGACGTTGGCACGCCAAGGGCTTTGAACGCTATGCCCTCGTTTTGGCAAAGAATTTGACCAAAGATGATATTGCCGACCTTCTCGGCGTTGGCTGGGACACCATCAAATCGATCTTCAAACGGTATCTTTTCTGTAGTTTTCCCTGCCGAAATCTGGAAGATCGAAGAACATCGCCATCGATGAAATCAGTGTCAGAAAGGGACAGAGGTATCTGACGCTGGATGAATCTCGAAAGCTGCGCAGTCGTCTTTGTCGGTGAAGGGCGAAGCCATTGAAACGCTCATTCCATTCTGGGAACGTCTCAAGTAAACAAAAGCCAATATTGCGGCTGTGGTGACGGATATCAATGCTGGTAACATCAGCGCTGTCATGGGGAGTCTGTGGGACGCAACTATCGTGTTTGACCGATTCCATCAAGGCGGCGGAGAAAGGCATTGCCGACTGGATCGGCAAGGTCTCGGAGGTACACCCATTGTAGGTCGTGGCAAGGACGCTTGCCGGGTATTGCTTCGGCTTCCTTGCATACTATGATCACTCTATCTCTTCAGGACAAATCGAAGGATCAAGCAACATGATCAAGTTTTCAGCGATACTGATCATAGATGCGGTCGAACAGGCTTTTCTCTCCGGGAATCGCTTCCTTCAGCTTGTCGAGAGCGTCCTGAAGCCGACTGACCAACCGGGGATCGGTTTGCGGGTTGAGGGCCAGGAAAAGTTGAACCTTTTCAAATCGGTATACCACCTCGAAATCGCCAGGGTCCAGATTCAGTTTACGTATGGTCTGCCACGTGCCAAGGACGGGATAAACTACGAGATCAAGCCGTCCCTCATTGAGCATTTTGAACAGGGTGTTGTCATTTTTGACCTCGATCGGCTTGAGACTTTCCAAATTGATTTTCTCAGTCGTGGTGTCAGTGAAGGCGCTGCTCCGGACTATGCCTGTCCTCCAATTGATGACATCCGCAAGTGTGCCGATTTCAATATGATCTCTTTTGCGGGCAAAAATTGCCAACACGGTCTCGCCGATAGGCCCCACCCACACAAATTCCCCTTCCCTTTGAAGCGTCCGGGCAAGACAAAATGCGCCATACCCGGGATAATGCGTTACATCATCAAGGGCTCTCGCCCATGTGATGTGTTGAAAAGAAATATTTTCAGTCGATATTCCAGCGCGTTGCATTGTTTGGCTAACTATGTCCACGGCAGGGCCGAAAATTTCTCCGTCTTCATTGATTTCGACAAAAGGGAAGACCTTACTTGCGTATAACGTCGTTATCTCTGCGGCATTTGCATGCGAGGTGAGGAAAAGAAGTAGCACAAGAGGAAAAAGCACATAGTATCTCATGGTTTACCAATATGCCAGAAATTGGTTATGATCAACCACTTTTTCTTTGCGAAACAGTCTTCTCTCACCCGCCGGAGAGAGTTAGGCAGAGTCCCTAGGCGGCTCTGGTGGCGGTCTCCGGATCAAGGATGGCGGCGCCGGACAGATCGTCCACATCCACAGGCTGGTTGCGCTTTTGCACATACTTCCGGGTAATGCGGCGCAGGGCCTCGGTCTTGCCCTCGCGTTCGCTGGGGCTGAGGAAGGATGCGAGCTTGCGCTCCAGCTTGTAGGAGTTCTGCTCCTTGCTGATGGCTACTATGCCTTCAAGCACCAGCTTCTGGTTCAATAGCTCGACTCGTGTGGAATAGTTGATGTTCTCCGCAATGGGTGAAAATATCAGGTTGCTCAGGACAAGGCCGTAGAGAGTGGAAATGAAGGCCACGGGGATGTTCTTGAGAATGACCGCCGTGTCGTTGATGCCCATGAGCAGGCCGATGAGCCCGATGACGCTGCCGGCAACGCCGAAGGCGGGAGCCATGCGGGCCATGGTCTGAAAGAACCGCTCGCTCTGCTGGCGGCGGAGGTTGAAGAAGGCCATCTCGGAGTTGAGGGTCTCACGGATCTCCTCTTCCTTATAGTTGTCCACCAGGAGGATGAGGCCGTTCCTCAAAAAAGAGCTGGTGGCCTGTGTCTCGCTTCGCTCCAGGGAGAGCAGCCCGTCCACCTTGCTTTTGACCGACAGATCCAGCAGCGTGTTGACGATCTCCTCGGACGTGGCGTGGCCGTTGGTATAGGCGTTCCTGGCCACCTTGAATGCGTTCTTCACGTGTTCGGCCGGATAGCTGACGAGCATGGCCGTGACCAGACCGGAGACGACCACCAAGAAGGCAGCCAGATTCCAGTATGCGGAGGCGGCTCCGGTCAGCAGAAAGCTGCCCACGAAAAGCAGGAGACTGATCGACACGCCGATGATGTTTTTCCTATTCATTGCTTCCTCCAACCTATTCAGATTTCGTTGGTGATGACGATTTCAACGCGCCGATTGAGGGCCTGATTGGCCTGGGTGGTCCCCGGCAGTTCCGGGATATAGGCTCCCCTGCCCGTGATGATGACCCGTCGCGGGTCTATCTTGAACTGCGTCATGAGATGGTCCGCCACATCGGCGGCCCGTCCTGTGGACAGGGCAAAACTCTTGGTGCCTTCGACCTCGTCCTCGGACGCGTAGCCGATGACATGCACCGTGCCCACGCTCACGCGTACGACGTCGGCGATCTCCTGCATGTATTGCTGGGCATCGGCCTTGAGGCCCGGCTCGTTTCTGCCAAAAAACAGATCGCCGCGCAGGCTGACCCGGATGCGCCCCGGGCTTTCGCGCACCACGGAAACCCCGTCCACGCGCGAGCGGTACAGGACGCGGTTTTCAGCCATGGTGACGACGTCCCGTCCCCCTTGCCCGTCGGCCCTGCTCGAAATCTGTCCGATGAGCCCGATGAGCGGGTCCAGGGAACTGGCGCTCTTTGCTTCCTCCGCACTCTGACGGCTGAACAGGACCTTCACGTCCTGATGCGTACTCGAATAGATGAACAGGACCACGAAAAGCACGAACATGACCATCATCAGGTCCGACCAGGGCACGGACCAATCTCCCGCACCCGGCGCAACCGAAGCCCCCTCGATCTGCTCGAAGGATGAAAATCCCTTGGTGAAACTCTTCTCCATATCTTTCATGTTCTCTCCCGCGCCCTTGCGCGCACGATATGAAGCAAAAAGCACGCCATGAATCTAATTCAATGTAATACATGAATTAAATTATGAAGAGGTCGGGTGTCTATCAGTCGCGAGGGTGAAGTGACAAATAACCGTCGCCCCGTCGCAATTGACTCTGCCACTATTATGGGCCTAAAAACTGCGCATCATGACAAACGCACACAACGGCCCATTCGTGTCTCGGGAATCCCTCGTCCTTGCCTCCGGTTCCCCCCGCCGCCGCGAGCTGCTCGCGGATATCGGCCTGGATTTCGAGGTAGTACCCAGCCGAGCCGAGGAACCCGTCCCCACTCCCGGTGAACAACCCACAGAGTACGCCCTGCGCATGGCCAAGCTCAAAACCATGGAGGTTGCGGCCCGCTACCCTGGCCGCACGGTGCTCGGAGCCGACACCATCGTCGTTCTCAACAGCTGGATAATGGGCAAGCCAGCGAACGAGGCCGACGCCCTGGCCATGCTCAACGCCCTCTCAGGCCAGACGCATCAGGTGATCACCGCCTTCTGCCTTGTCCTGTCCAATGGCGAGACGTCCTCGCGTTTTGTCGCAACGGAAGTGGACATGCGCACCTCAGGCGAAGCTGAACTCAAGGCTTACATCGCCACGGGCGAACCCATGGACAAGGCCGGAGCCTATGCCATTCAGGGCATCGGAACCTTTCTGGTCACGGCCATCAGGGGGTCGTATACGAATGTGGTGGGCCTGCCGCTGGCGCGCGTGCTGGAAGAACTGCTGGCGGCGGGTGTGGTTGTCCCGGCGTGAACAACTGAAAAGCTCACAGGACGAAATATCTCATCTTTGATTGATCCGCGTCCGTTATAAACCGGATCGGGTTCCTAGCCTTTCAACTTAGCAGTCGGGTTCCTGCTCTCGCAAGGGACTTTGGTCTGGCAAAGCCCGCAACTGTTGACGCGAAAGCCCAACTGCTCGCTTTCCACATGAAGGGCCGTGACGTTGCGTATGTAGTCCTTGCACTTGATCTTGTCGTGTCCCATCTCGGAAATGGCGTCCGCAGGACACCGCTTGATGCAGGCCCGGCATTTTCCCGTGGCATGGAACAAACACCATTCATTCTGATGCGTGTAACTACGCGGCGTTGGCGTCAGCTCCCGGTTGATGATAACCGATCCGACCCGCACTGCCTTTCCGGCCGGGGTGATGAGGCCGTCTGAAAGACCGAAGGTTCCCAGTCCGCAGGCATGGGCCGCATGCCTCTCGGACCATCTGGACGCAAAACCGTACTTGTCCGACAATTCCCTGGCCCACTGGGGAAGAAGCGCCGGGGCGCACGCCTGGACTCCACGGGCTTCACACCAGCCGACGACAGCCTGTCTGAGCCTTTCGTTGACCATCTCCCCGTAGTGCCGCCCACAGCTCCATTCCCTGCTCGGCAATTGTGAAGAAAGCCTATGCGCCTTTCGGGTGCGTTCCGTTTGCGGCAGAATCCAGGCGACCACGCTCAGCGTGTCCGCACATGCACCAACGTCAGGATGGGCAAGCGTGAACGCTTCTTCCGGCGTCCAGTAGAAGTCCGGGCCGATATCGTCCTTCAGGAATCGAAACAGCGGATCAGCGCCACACGCACAACCGACCAGCGGCATATCAAACGCAGGAAAATCAGAATCAGGAGAGATGGCGTTGTTTACCCTGTCTCCCATCCACGACGCTATAAATTTATTAAGTTTTTCAATATTCATGATTTGAGCATATAAAATAATGAAACCACCTTCAACGAATCAGATGGCGTGCCCTTTCCCGTGATCAGGCTGCCCTGATTTCTTCAACCCGAGAGCGGTTCTACTTATCGCTGACGGCGAGCATGCCTCCTGCACAGAAAAGAATGACGGCGGTCACTCTGCTTTGGATATGCGTCAAGCACCGTTTATGAAGCCAGCGGAAGACCCGTGCACCAAAAAGGGCAGAACTGATGGCACTGCTTCCCTGGGTGATGAAAAAGCTGACCGCAAGGATCAGGAAATGTTGCGTATAGTGTGCCGGTTCAATAAACTGCGGAAAAAGGACCGTGAACACCAGAATGGATTTGGGGTTCGACATCCCCGTTACGTAGCCGAGCCAGAACTGCTTCATGCCCCTTGGCTTCATCCTGGACTCCATGATGCCTGCGGGCAGTGAGGACTGGCGCCAGTTCTTTATTGCCAGCATGATCAAATAGGCGACGCCTATCCACTTGATGGCATTGAAGACCAGCGTGGAACTTTGAACAATGACGCCAAGGCCCAGGTATACGATGACCATCTGGGTGATGTAGGCGCAGGACCCGCCTGCGATGGCAGGCAGAGTCCGCACAAAGCCGTGGCGAACGCTGGAAGACATGGAAAACATGGTCATGGGGCCGGGAGTGTAGGCAATGGCCGTCATGAGCAGGAAAAAGGCACACCACGAGTTAAACGCCATCAGACATTGACCTCTTGCTTATTATAATGAGAAACAAGTGACCGAAAATAGCGCAAAGGGATTTGAACGTAAATGATCCCAGTCCGCCTAACAACTGGAAAAAGTAAATGAACACCAAGAACCGCGAGAATCCTTCAGATATTTTGGGGACAGCCCTGGCCACCCTCGGCCCCATCGGACACTTTCCCAAGGCTCCAGGAACCTGGGGCTCTCTGGCCGCCGTGGTGGCCGCGCCGTGGCTCTTTCTGCCATTGCCACTCTTGGGTCGGGCGACACTTTTGCTGGTCATTTTCGGCGTGGGCGTGTGGGCGTGTTCCATTGCGGAGAAAACCCTGGGCCGCAAGGACCCGGGCTGCGTGATCATCGACGAACTCTTCGGCCAGTGGCTGACCCTGCTCTTCTTTTCCGCAATGCCCGTCTGGTCCCTGGTTCTCGCCTTTGCCCTCTTCCGCTGTTTCGACATTCTCAAGCCGTGGCCCGTCAGGTGGGCGGAAACCGCCTTTCCCGGCGGCCTTGGGGTCATGGCCGACGACGGAGTGGCAGGGCTCTATGCCCTTGCTTGCCTCCATTTGATCATGGCAGGCTCACGGACCATCTCTCCACCCATTTGCCTTGTTTGAGCAAATGACCAGCTTCTTCAAACGCGCCCCCGAAATACGCAAAAAACCGAAGAGACAAACAAAAGCGCCGCCCCCTGATGGGAGCGGCGCTGATCTATCACTGAGAGCCGACAGCTATTGAACGACGAACTCGGCCCGGCGGTTCTTGGCCCAGGCGGTTTCGTTGTGGGCAGGATCAATGGGCCGTTCCTCGCCAAAGCTGACGATGCTCATGCGGCCGGGATCGACCCCGAGGATGACAAGGTGCTCATAGGCGGCCCGCGCCCGGCGCTCGCCCAGGGCAAGGTTGTATTCCTCGGTTCCCCGTTCGTCGCAATGTCCTTCGATGACAACGTCAACGTCAGAGTAGCGACGCATGATGTTGGCCTTGAGGGCCAGGATCGCACGGGCCTCTTCATTCAACTCATATGAATCGAAGGAGAAATTAATCGTGACGCTGGTCAGCTCGGCTACGGCCTCGGTCTTGGCTCGTTCCGCCGCCTCTGCGGCAAGGGCCGCCTCGTCAACCTTGGGTTCCTCAGGCGGCGGCGGGGGTGTCCACTTGCTGTCGTCCGTAACCTCTATCTGCGCGCCAGGAGGAGTGCTGGTCGTCTTTTTCTTGGCACACCCTGTAGCGCCAAGCGCAAGAACCAAAAGGACCAATATTGCGAAATACCATCTCGATGTCATGCCCACTCCTTGAGGTAGAGCCGTCGCCCGGCCATTGTCGTTTGAGCTGTTCAGCAGAAAGTCCACCGTGCTCTATGGTGTACCCTTTATCCATTAAAAATCAACCCTGATCAGGTGACAAATCACCATTGCAGCGCTGTATCCCATGCAGGAGCGAAGGCCTGCCCTGCCCCTGTCGAGATACTTTTGGGAGTATCTCCATGCCGTGTGGTCAGATAGAGTTTATATCCTCCAGACCGGCTGGAAGCAAAGGCCACGAAGTATCCATCCGGCCCGAATGCCGGATATTCGTCGTTTCCAGGTCCGAACGTCAACTGCTTTTCACGCCCTGTTTCCAGATCGTGCAGGAAGATTCGATGCCCGTTGGCCGTGCGGTTGGTGTAGGCCACATAGCGGCCGTCCGGGCTCAGGCAGGGATGGGTGTTGTACTTTCCTGTCATGGTCACCCGACGCACCTGGCCGGTCTTCATATCCATCAGGTATATATGCGGATTGCCCGCCCGGCCCGAAGTAAAGGCCATCATGGAACCCGAGCGGTCAAAGCTCGGCGAAACATCGATATACGGGCTGGCCGCGAGGATACGGGTCGGCCTGTAGGCCGCGTCCAGCTCGCTGATGTTCGTGACGCCGTTTCGGTTGAGAGACATGGTCAGCTTGTCGCCCGGCCCGAACACCGGGCTGATGACGGTCTGTCCGAGTCCTTTGGATATCAGCGTGATCTTTTGGGTCTTGCTGTCGTAGATCCCCAGTTCGTGACGGGTCTTGGCAATATGAGTGAAGGCGATCCTGGAACCATCGGACGACCAGGACGGGCTCAGGTTAAAGCCGCCCAGCCGGGTGATGCGCTTGAGCTCGCGCCCCTGGGGCAGCACCGTGTATATTTCCTTGGTCTTGCCCTCCTGGCGAACAAAGGCAATGGGCGAATCGAAGAATCCCTTCTTGCCAGTCAGGGCTTCAAGAAAAGCGGAGCAGACGCGGTCCGCAGCCTGAGGCAAGGTTATATCACCCACATCGCTATAGGATTTGCCGACAACACGGCGGCCGCCTCGCCTCGACATACCGGCCATTCCAGCCGGTGGTCATGCACAGGTCCACGCGCGCCAACTGCATGGGCTTGAAGTCGATCTCCGTCCCGGTCACACCACGGCTGGGGTCTCCGCCGATCAGCTCGGACACCGGAATCAGCTTCAAAAACGGGATGTAGCTGAGATTGTTTGCAACCAGCTCGTTAAAGGCCTTGGCTGACACCTGAGGCACTTCCGCTCCGGACAACCCCTTGGGCGAAAGGAGGGTGATGTTGACCATACGCTGGCCCGGGCCGTGAATGTCCACGGAAAGGGGCGCGGCGGCACAGATGGATGTCGCGGCTAATACCGCGAGGGCGATGGATGCGCAGAGCGTCAAAATACGTTTCATTGCTCGCTACTCTGAGAGTTCCTGGCTGTTGAAGTTGATGCGGATGATGCGATCCCTGTCGGTTCTGGGCCGCTCCACATACTCGGTTTCCTTTATGGCTCGAAGGGCCGAGCTGTCGAATTCAGGATTGTTCGACGACTGGATGACCTTCGAGGAAATAATCTTTCCTTCGGCGTCAAGAACCATCTCGACGGTGACGATCAGGTTGGCCTCGCCCGCAAAGCTCGGGTATCGCCAATGCTTCTTGATGGCAGACCCCACGATGAGCGCATAGACCTCTGACAGCCCGGACCCGGCGCCGCCCTGCACTCCTCCCGCCTGTCCGTCCGTCTGCCCGCCGGGCTGTCCGCCGTGGGCATAGACATCCTCACCCTCCCGCTTCTTGAGGGCCGCGATTTCGCTGGCGATGGCCTTGTTCTTCTGCCGCTCCCGGGCCTGGGCCTGTTTGGCTGCTTCGGCTTTGGCCGAGGCCAACCCCTCTGCCAGCATCTGTTCGGCGGTCTTCTGTGGCTTGGGCTTCGGCTTGGGTTCAGGTTTTGGCTCAGGCTTGGGCTTGGGCTTGGGCTCTTCCTTCTTCTTGATGGTGGTCTTTTCCACCTTCTTGGGGCTGATATCCTTGACCTCTGGCTCGGGCTTGGCTTCAACCACGGGCACTGGCTTGATCTCGGCCACGGCTTCGGTCGCTGCTTCC
>CAMYLL010000044.1 GCA_947259235.1 uncultured Pseudodesulfovibrio sp.
CATGAATCAGACAAAAGTGAATATCATTAAACAATTACAAGATAACCGAGTGACGGCATGGTTTAGCTGATTTATTTCATTGCACTCACTAATCCAACAAAAAACCTCTTTTATTCAAGCCGGTCCTAAAGAACGGACCAGTAGCTGACGATAAGGAAAGTGAATGCGAACAACCAACGGGGGAAATGTTCCATGGCATCGTCACTACTCCAGGCCACCGGCTTCAAACGTGCGTTAACCCTTTGTATTGAAGGAAGACACCAGGAAGCCGAAGCCATTCTCAGAAGTCTCCAGGACGAATTTCTGGCGGTATGTGAAGAAAACGATGCGCTCAAGACCCAACTCAACGAAGTCGCGTCAATCCTTGATCTGGCGGAAAAAGTTCAGTTCGATGGGCAGAAATACTGGCTCATGGACGACGGCGAGAAAAAAGGGCCGTTCTGCCAGGTCTGCTATGATCGCGACGGCTTGCTGGTGAACCTCCAGCAGCACGAAAGTCATTGGGAATGCCACAGCTGCAAGGGGCTCTACATGATCCCGGCCAAAGAGAGCGCGACAAAAAAACGTCCGACGGTCATCCGGTCGACGCTGAAAAAGACGATCCCGTTCTTCCTGGAACGCGAAATGATCTGAAACAAGCGACGCGGTCCCGGTAAGAGGCCGCGTCGCTTGGTTATCCGCCTTTGCACAAGGTGGCGCAGTCCCTATAGAAAATCCGTCCCGAACAGGGCAACCTTCCTGACCCAAAGCTCCAACAGGCCGGAATCATCGAAGGAGACCACGCCATAGGCCAGGTCTTCCGTATCCATGCCGGGCAGATAGAGCAACACGACGAGATTCTTTGTGGCGCGCCGATGATCGGTCCACATGGTGGTGCAGAAGTCCTTGATCTGATCGGCCCCGGGCAGCTTGGTCGTAGACAAAAATATCTTGAGCGTTATCCACGTCTCCCCGTACTTCTTGGTTTCGGACTTTTCGAGCAGCCTGTACTGATAGCCGTGGGCCGTCTTGTTGGGCGTGGGGTCGGGACGCTTGGCATCCGTGAACTTGGTCCTGTCGATGACAAGGGTCTGCGGTCCGTCCTGCGTCGCGGCAGCGCCGGCCGATTGAGCCGGAGCCGGAGCCGGAGCCGGAACTGGTGCAGGCTGGTCCTCGCTGTCTACAAGGCTGCGCAATGCATATCCCAATGCGCGGTTCTCGCTCCGCAGGACCTCGTCTTCCACAAACACCGCATACCAGCCGTTCTTGAGATAATCCACGCGAACCCTGTCCCCGGCCCGCAACGTGCGTACCCGGGGGGAGGTCGACGTCCGCTCCTTGCGCAGGTTGATGTCTTCCTGCAGGGTGACGACCTTGCCCCAATCGCTCGAACCCGGGTTTTCCCCAGCGGCAGCCAAAGGCCCGTCATTGTCTTGAGCAGACTTCGGCGTTGTGACCACAGGCTTCGGCGCCGAAGCAACCGAGCCGCCAACCTGCCCCTTGCCGCTGGGCACGGACACGACGTTCCCGGCGTCACCAGACGCGGCTGCTCGTTCCGCATTCTTGGCCGAGGCCGCTTTGGCCTGCGTCTTCACCGGCTCGAAATATTTGGCAGCGCAGTAGCCCCGCGCATTCATTTCCGAGCGAATCGTCGCGCCTGGATCAAAGACCATCACCCAGTCACCGTCGGGAAAATCCACCTTGACCCGCTCCCCGGCATCCAGAACGCCCTGCCGAGCGGTTTTGACTGATGGGCCGGAACGGATATTGAGCTTTCTGGGGGTATACATCAGCTCGCCCCAGCTCTCGGGCTCCACCCGGCCGGGCTTGAGCACCAGGTATTTCGCGTTCGAATAGCCCACAGCCGCAGACTCGTCCGCACGGGTTTCACCCGGTTCGAAGATGGCCGCCCAGCCGTCCTTCATGAACGCTATGCGGACCTTCTGCCCGGGATAGAGGCTGCCGACCCAACGGGCCTTGGCAGATCGGCTGGCGCGCAGGTTCAACGGCCTGTCGGAGTAACGTATTTCGCCAAAGGCCGAGGCAACGGTGGCTGCCAGGAACAGCAGACACAGAGCCGTCGTGAATACAGTGCATGTCTTTCGCATTGTGTACCGTCTATATCATGCTGTTGAGTTCGGTGATGACCCTGTCGGTAATGTCCATGGAGTGCGACACGTAGCCGATGATTTCGGGATCGGTGAGGATCATGGTGAAGCCAAGTTCCTCGGCTATCCGGCGCAGAATGGAATCCGCCCGGCGCATGACGAACTGGATGAGCTGACGCTCTTCGGACTGGATATCGGTGTTGCTCTGTTCCACCAGCATCTCGTACTGGCGGGCGGCAAGACGCAGGCTCTTCTCCACCACCTGCTCCTCGGACACGGAAAGCGTGCCCGCCTGAAGCTTGGTCTTGATGGTCTCAACCTGCTCCAGAGCGTCGCGGACGCGGCGATCCTTCTCCTTGCCCAGCCGGGCAAGGTCTTCCTGGGCGATGCGCCCTATCTTGGATTCATTGATGATGCGCTGAGGATTGACGAAACCCACCTTGGACGCCTGGGCAAAGGCCGCGCCGGTCAAGACGAGAAACGCGCACAGGCTTACCAGACAAACTGTAAACATTCTCATGACGATTGAACTCTCTTCTTTAACATGGGCAGTGGCGCACTGTAGCCGCAAACGGGACCAGTTGTCGAGACACGTCAGAGCGTGGTCAGGGGATCAAGATCAAGACCGATGCGAACCTTGGCTGGACACGGATTGGCCTGGACAAGATGGGCGAAAAGCGTCCGCACCTTGCCCCAATCGTCTCCCTTGAGCAGGCAGTTGAAACGCTTCCTGCCGCGGAGCATGCCCAGGGGAGCAGGGGCCGGACCAAGGACGGTGATCCCCTGGTCGCCCGCCTTCTCGCGCAGCACCCGGCCAAAAAGGATCAGGGCCGCCGCGCCGTCCGCATAGTCAGCCGGGTGGCTGATGCGTACCAGGGCCAGCCGCGAAAACGGCGGGTAGCCAAACATTTTCCTACGCCCGATTTCTCGCTCGAAAAAGGCCGGAAAGTCGCCGGTAAGGACATCCTTCCATATGGGGTGCGCCGGGTTGCGCGTCTGGATGAGCACCCGTCCAGGATCGTCGCCGCGCCCCGCTCGTCCGGCCACCTGGACAAGCAGTTGGAACGTCCGCTCAGAGGAACGGTAGTCGGGAAGACCGAGCCCGAGATCGCCGTCAGCGACCACCACCAACGTCACCCCCGGGAAATGATGGCCCTTGGAAATCATCTGCGTTCCAACCAACACCTGCGCCTCGCCCCGCCCAAATGCACCAAGGATCTCCTCCATGCGCTCCTGCCGTCTGGTGGCGTCCTTGTCCAGGCGGAGCACCTTGACCCCCTCGGGCAGCAGCTCGCCCAGGTGTTCTTCGAGCCGCTCCGTGCCCTCGCCCATGGGGACAAAGTTGCCGCCGCCGCATTTGGCACACAGCAAAGGATAGGAATACGAAAGACCGCAATAGTGGCATATGACCCGTTCGCGCCCCTTGTGATAGGTCATGCCCACTTCACATTCGGGACAGCGCACGGTCTCGCCGCAATCAAGGCAATACATGAGCGGGGAATAGCCGCGCCGGTTGAGCATGACGATGACCTGACGCCCCTCGCTCACGGTCTCCCGGATCGCTTCGATGGCGGTCGGTGCAAAAGGCTGGGCCGAACCCGCCATGGCCGAGATATCCACCAGCTCGACTTCAGGGAGCAGGCTCTCGCCCACACGCCGCGTCAGCGTGGATACCGGGATCGCCCCGCTTCTGGCGGCATGAAATGTCTTCACATCCGGCGTGGCGGAACCGAGCACCAGCAGGCCTCGGTTGCGCTCCATGCGGAACCAGGCCACTTCCTTGGCGTGATAGGCAAGACGGTCCTCCTGCTTGAACGACTCGTCGTGCTCCTCGTCCAGAACCACCAGCCCCAGGTCGGGCACGGGCAGGAACAATGCTGAACGCGTGCCCACCACCACGCACGGCCCCTCTTCCCGGGCGACACCGGTAAAAGCTGTCTCCCGCTTCATGGGGCTCTGGTAACCGTGGTCGAAAAGGGTGCGGTGCTGCGGAAACGACTCGGCCACAGTCCGGTACAGGCGACACGCCAGAGCAACCTCGGGCGCGAGGAGCATGGCCGATCGCCCTGCCGCTAGACAGAGGCGGACCAACTCCAGATAAAGCACGGTCTTGCCGCTGCCGGTAACGCCGTGGACCAGATGCGCTCCACCGGAGCCGTCCATGGTCGCGGTCAGTTCATCAAGGGCGACCCGCTGCTCGTCAGTCAACTCGTAACCGGACACCGGCGTCTCGTCACAGGCTCCCGGCCCTTCGTCCACTTCGGCCAGCTTGTCGGCCGTCAGCTCGCCCAGGGCGACCAACCCCACTCCCTCCATCTTGGCCGCAACGTCCACCGCCCACTCCCCAATGCCGTGACGCAGGGCAAAAAGGCTCTGAGGTCCGTTGTCCAGAAGATGTTCGAGAATCCGTAGCTGCCGCTTGGCATTGGGCCGAACAGCCCAGGGCGGGTCCGACACCAGAGACACGAACCGCTCCTCTTCCTCCCGCTTGGCATTGACGCGAACACGCATGCGTCCGCCGCGCCACAACTCCATCAGTTCGACGCGGTCTTCAAGGGAAAACCGGGACAGCTCGGCGGGACGTATGGAGCCCGGCAGTGGCCGTTCGGCAACGTGCCTGTCCACCTTGAAGGTCACCGCCGCAGTACGCAGACCACGCGGGAGCAGCGTCTCAAGAATTCGTCCCAAGCTGGCCATCTGGCGTGTTGCCAGATTCCCGGCCAGCTCCAGATAGGCGGCATCAAGGATGGGCGTCAGCTCCAGGGGCCAGACCAGGGGTTTTATGGTCACCCCCTCAGGAGCCGCCTCCGCAGGGCCGACAACCACACCCATGCGATGGGACCGCCCCAGAGGAACGATCACCCGCTGGCCCGGGCTGAGTTCGGGAAAATATGAAGGCCGCTCGTAGGTCAACGCCTGATACGGCGGACTGACGAGCGTTACCTGCCAGAGATCGGCCATGACAGCGGCCTACTTGGCGGCGGGATAACGGAAAACGTCACGCAGGACATCAAAGGGAAACGGCGGAACGGCGCACGGCGATGCATCAAAGGTGTCGCGGGCATAGAGCGCCTCGCTGTCCGCCCGGTTGACGGCGATCCATTTGACCGACGCCTCGACGGTCTGGCCCGCCATGTCGACCGCCACCCGTTCCGGTAGTTGAAAACCGCCATGGGTCCTGTAGGCGGAAAACCGGATCGTCATCAGGCCATCCCTGGTCGCGTAGCGGAGCATCAGCGGCGACATGTCCTCGTTGTTCAGGAATACGGCGGACGACTCACCATCCCCCGGCTCGGCGCCGAGCATGAAACAGGGAGATTCGTCGCAGAATCCATATCCTCTGGTGGCGTTGTCCACTCCCCAGGACTTCCAGGTCGAAACAGGATCGGACGGCATCCAGACAAAAAGCGGAGACAAGGCGAATCCGCCCTCGGTGCATGCTGCCACGACGCTGTCGTTGACGCCGACAGCCCTGGCCGTGTCCCCTGCCTTCCATTCCTGACGCCACCTGCCCCTGGCATACCAGATATGAGCGGAAACGCCCGGCGAACCGGGAAAACTCATCACCGCCTCCCATGAAGTCAGGCCGCCGTAATTGCGCTTCAAAAGCGACGATAGCTCAGCGTCGTCCGGCGTGAAGGCGGAGACGGGAAGCGTCAAGACGCACAGAAGCAAAAACAGGGACAAGGAAGAAATCAACTTGAGCAAGGCATCAACTCCTGGAGCCGCTTGACGAGTTCATCACGAAGCTCCTCGTCCTGAAGGGCAAAATAAATGTTCGCCGTAAGGTATTCCACCCAGTCTCCGGCGTCAAACCGCTGTCCCTGCAACTTGACGGCGATGAGCTTGTCGCGGTCGGCCAGCCCCTGGAGAGCGTCCGTCAGCTGGATTTCGCCGCCCACGCCAGCCTTCTGCCCTTCAAGAATGTCAAATATCTCGGGCAACAAGACGTACCGACCAATGATGGCCAGATTGGACGGAGCCTCTTCGGCGGAGGGCTTTTCCACCAGACTGGATACGGTGTACATGCCCTTGGCGAATTCCTTTCCCTTGATCACGCCGTACTTGCTGACCTTGTGCTGGGGAACCTCTATGACGCCGACCACGGCCTTGTTTTCCGTAGTCGCGGCCTTGATCAGTTCGCCGATGCCTGTATCGCGGCCGAACATGAGGTCGTCGCCGAGCATTACGGCGAACGGCTCGTTCTTGCACACCTCGCGGGCTGTGAGCACGGCATGCCCCAGGCCGAGCTGTTCCTTCTGACGCACGGCAATGACATGGACCAGGTCGGCCACGCGGCGGACCTCCTCCAGCATGGTCACCTTGCCTGCGCGATCCAGGAGCTGTTCCAGCAAAAAGTTCCTGTCGAAATGGTCCTCGATGATGGTCTTGTTCTGGTTGGTGACGAAGACCACATCCGTAATACCGGCCGAGATACCCTCTTCGACGATATACTGAACAATGGGCTTGCGGAAGATGGGCAGCATTTCCTTGGGCACGTTCTTGGTTGCTGGCAGAGAACGGGTTCCCCAACCTGCGACAGGGATGACGGCCTTTTTGATTTCCATGTAATCCTCCGTGAAATGCTGTGTGTCTACCGCAGGAACTTCTCGCACGCCGCGACCAATTCGCCGACATAGAGCTCCACCTTGTCGGTGTCCGGTCCCTCGACCATCACCCGGCAGACTGCCTCTGTCCCGGAATAGCGCAGAAGCACCCGCCCCTTGCCATAGAGCGCTTTTTCCACCCGGGCCACTTCGGTCTGAAGTCCGGGAGCCTGCTCAAAGGGAATCTTGCGCTCCACATGCACGTTCCTGAGCACCTGCGGAAATGGTTCGAGCAAGCCAGCCAACTCGGAAAGCGGCTTTTCCTTTTCACGCATTATACGCAATAATTGCAGCGCTGCAAGGAGCCCGTCTCCGGTTGTTGAATGCTCCATGAAAATCAAGTGGCCCGACTGCTCACCGCCAAGCATGGCCCCCTCGCGACGCATGGCCTCGACGACATAACGGTCGCCGACAGCCGTCCGCAGCAACGTCCCGCCATGGTCCTGCATGAAGAGTTCAAGTGCCATGTTGCTCATGACCGTGGATACGAGCATGTTCTTGTGCAGCTTATCCTTTTCCATCAGCTCCAGCGCGCACAGAGCCATGATCTGGTCGCCGTCAAGAATGCGCCCTTTCTCGTCGCAAACGATAAGCCGGTCCGCATCGCCGTCCAGGGCAATACCAATATCCGCCCCTTCATCCATGACGATATTGGAAATGACCTCGGGGTAGAGCGAGCCGCACTTGTGGTTGATGTTGAGCCCATCTGGCTTCATGCCCACCTTGACGACCTTGGCCCCAAGCTCCTCGAAGACAAGGGGGGCCACGCCGTAGGCCGCACCGTTGGCGCAGTCGAGGACGACTTTAAATCCGTCCAGAGTGAGCTTGGGCGAAAAACTGTTCTTGAGATAGACGATATACCGTCCGCGCGCGTCCTCGATCCTGTGAGCCCGGCCGATTTTCTCGGGCGCGGGATAATCCCACTGCGGATTTTGGGCAAGCACCAGCTCGCTTATCTCGTCCTCGGCCTCGTCGGGCAGCTTGAACCCTTCGCGGTCGAAGAACTTGATGCCGTTGTCCATGAACGGATTGTGGCTGGCAGAGATGACAACGCCGAGGTCAGCGCGCATGTTGCGCGTCAGGAATGAAATGGCAGGGGTGGGCAGTGGGCCAACAAGAAAGACATCCATGCCGTTGGCGCACAGCCCGGAGGTGAGCGCGGTCTCAAAGACATAGCCGGAGAGCCGGGTATCCTTGCCGATAACCACCCGGTGGCGGCGCGAACCGTTGCGAAAGTACTGCCCGGCAGCAAGGCCCAGCCTGAGCGCAATCTCCGGGGTCATGGGGAATATGTTGCCCTGGCCGCGCAGGCCATCGGTTCCGAAAAGCCTCTGCTTCATGGAATGCTCCCAAATACCGCGCAGATGCGGATTATTTCTTGTCCAAGGTGGTGGATATGCTCTCGGGGTTCTTCTTCACAAGTCGGCATCCATCCGGCAGCACCACTTTGTAATCGAGGTCAAACTGCCCGGCGGCCTTCTTCTCGTTGAACACGAGAGTCGCGGTCATGTCCTGACGGTATTCGTTGTTGCGGAAAAGAGCGATGGGCCCCTCGATGAGCAGGCGGACATAATCCTGGGCCACGGAAACCTTGTATCCCGCAGGTTCGACAACCGTCAGGGGAAGCTTCACCCATATCTCGCGCGTCTTGGGACCAAAGAAGGCCTCCACGCGAACCTGCCCGGGTGACGCCTTGATCTCCTCGGAAAGTTCAAGCCCCACATCCTCGGCCCAACTGGCGGGAACCTTGTCGAGGAAGTCCTCTTCCATCACGACCTTCGTGCTCTCGATCTTGCGCAGCTTGGTGGCGGGTCCCTGTATCTGGACGGTGTCCGGCGTGACCACGATTTCACGAAGCTCGTAGTCCGGATTGAGTTCCCCGGCCCAGGCCGCCTCAAGGGTGATGGTCTTGGCCGTACGCCGGTCCACAAGCAGTTTGAGCCTGTTGGGCTTGACCTCGATAATCTCATAGGCTTGGGAAAGGGGCAGCTTGGAGGAGTCGATCTCCACCACCTGTTGGCCGATATTGAGCTTGCTCACATCCAGGGGGTAGGAAAGATTCTGCGAGGAAAGACTGCCGACAAGTCCTTTGGGACCGCGCAATCGCACCTGGATCTTCTCCACCATTCCTTCTTCGATGATCAGGCCTTCGGGAGGATTGGTCATGACAAGGGGCATCTCGACCCACGTCTCGATGACCTCGCGTCCCGTGACCAGGAACCAGGTGAATATGGCCAGCGCAAGGGCCAGCAGCATTGTCTGCCAATTCTTCATAATATCATCGTCCCAAAGCGTTCCTGAGGACGCGGCGGAGCCGCACGTCGTCAAGGCTGGTTGTCAGACGCCCGTTCATGGCAACGGAGACTTCCCCCCGCTCCTCGGACACGACCACGGTTATTGCGTCAGACCCTTCGCTGATGCCGAGGGCCGCCCGATGCCTCGTTCCGTACATGGGCTGCCCGCGCAGCTTGGAGGACAGGGGCAGGATGCAGGCCGCGGCAACGACCCGGTCACGCCGGATGATGACCGCGCCGTCGTGAAGCGGCGTATGTGTCACGAAGATGGTTTCCAGCAGTTCCTTGTTGACCTTGGCATCGAGTTCGATACCTCGCTCGACAATGTCGCCAAGGGGCATGTTCTTCTCGATGACCATGATCGCTCCGGTACGGGTGCGGGACATCTCCATGGCCGCCTGGATCAGCTGGTCCAACGTGTCGTCGCGGACCTGGGACTTGGTCCAGAACCGTTTGGTTCCGACACTGGCCAGGGCCTTGCGAATATCGGTACGAAAGAGAATGACCACCACAAGAAAGATGGAACTCAGGAACTCGCCAAGAAGCGTGCTGAGGGTATAGAGATTGAACTGCTCGGAAAGATAATAGATGACCAGCAGCACCACCATGCCATAAAGCACTGCGGCGGCACGCGTCCCTCGCACCAGAAGTATGATGTTGTAATAGATGAAGGCCACGAGCCCGATATCGAGCAGGACGCGCCAGGTAATCTCCATCCCGAATAGTTCAAACATGATTTTATCTACGCTATTTCGTTAACGATGGTCAATGTTTGTCGTGCCAATTCCACCTCATGAACCCGATGGATGGGAACACCCTTGCCGGCCATGATCGCCGTGGCGGCTTGCGTGGCGTTCTGTCGCTCGTCCACTGCCAATCCCAAGAGCCCATGCCACAAGGATTTGTTTGAAAGCCCCATATACAGCGGCAGGCCGAACGCCTTGAATCGCTCTATGCCGCGAAGGATGTCGAGATTGTGCTCAAGGGTCTTGCCGAAACCGATGCCGGGATCGAGGACCACCCTGTTCCGGGGAAGCCCCAGCTTGTCAAGCTCTTCCAGCTTGCACTCGAAAAACGCCATTATCTCGTCGACGACGTCAACGTAGCGCGGCGTATCCTGCATGGTTCCCGGCCGACCTGAGCTATGCATGAGCACATAGCCCGGCTTGTACTGGGCGATAACGTCCGCAAGGCCGGAATCAAAGGAAAAGGCGGAGACGTCGTTGAGAATGACCGCTCCCGCGTCCAGCGCGGCTGCCGCCACCTCGGCCTTGTACGTATCAACCGAAATGACGGGGGCAGGAACACCATCTCGCCCGGACAACTCGTCAGACGCAAGAAGCCCGGCTATGACGGGAACGACCCGTTCCAGTTCCTCCTCCACGCTCACCGTATCCGCATATGGTCGCGTGGACTCGCCGCCCACGTCAAGAATGTGCGCCCCCTGTCGGGCCAGCGCCAGCCCATGGGCAACGCCTGCGCCAGCCTTGGCATGGGCTCCCCCGTCATAGAAGGAATCCGGGGTCACATTGACTATTCCGACAATGAAAAAGGGGGCGGGGCCCAAGACCCTGCCCCCTTTCACTGTCCAAGTGGTATCTTTCATCAGACGTTGATCCGTGAGCGTCAGCGCTACTGTAACTTCGAGTTGTCGTCGCCGGAATCATTGCCGGAGTCGTCTGATTCTTTCTCGCCGTCGTCCTTGCCTTCCTCCTCCAGGAGGAAATCATCGTCCTTGGCATCGCCTTCGCTGACCGGCTCGTAGCCCGGGCCGGAAACGACCTTGCCCTCGGCATTGTAGATCGGAGGCGCATCGGCGGCCTTGGTCCCGGCGGCCCCGTTGACGGGCTCCATGGGCGGAAGCGACTCACCCTTCATGAGCAGGTCGATATCCGCGCCGGTGATGGTCTCGCGGTCCAGCAGGGCCATGGCTATCCGCTCCAGCGACTCACGGTTCTCGCCGAGCATCTGGGTGGCGGTCTCATGGGCCTGGGCCACGAAGTGGCTGACCTCGGCGTCGATGGTCTTCGCCGTTTCTTCGCCGTAATCCTTGTTATGGATGAGCTCTTTGCCCAGGAATACCTGCTCCTGGCTGTCGCCGAAGCTCAAGGGACCGAGCTTCTCGCTCATGCCCCACATGCAGACCATGTTGCGGGCGGTCTTTGTGGCGCGCTCTATGTCGTTGCTCGCGCCGGTGGTAAGCTGGTTGAGCACCAGTTCCTCGGCCACGCGCCCTCCCATGAGGACGACCATGGTGTTTTTGAGGAACTCCTTGGAATAGTTGTAGCGATCCTCGCCGGGGAGCTGCATGGTCACGCCCAGGGCGCGACCGCGCGGAATGATGGAGACCTTGTGGACCGGGTCTGTGCCGGGCAGCAGCCGAGCCAGCAAGGCATGGCCCGCCTCGTGATAGGCGGTGGTCCGCTTCTCTTCCTCGGAGAGGATGAGGCTGCGGCGCTCCTTGCCCATCATGACCTTGTCCTTGGCCTCCTCAAAATCGCTCATGGTGACGTGTTCCTGGTCCACCTTGGCGGCATGGAGTGCGGCCTCGTTGACGAGGTTCTCCAGATCGGCGCCGGAGAAGCCGGGAGTACCGCGGGCGATGACCTCGAGGTTCACCTCGGGGGCCAGCGGAGTCTTGCGGCTGTGGACCTTGAGAATGCGCTCGCGGCCGCGCAGGTCCGGGCTGGGCACGACCACCTGGCGGTCGAAGCGGCCGGGACGAAGCAGCGCCGGATCAAGCACGTCGGGCCGGTTGGTGGCGGCCACGAGGATGACGCCCTCGTTGGATTCGAACCCGTCCATCTCCACGAGGAGCTGGTTGAGGGTCTGCTCGCGTTCGTCATGACCGCCGCCGAGTCCGGCGCCGCGCTGACGACCGACCGCGTCAATTTCATCGATGAAAATGAGGCACGGGGCATTTTTCTTGCCCTGGGCGAACAGATCGCGGACGCGGGACGCGCCCACGCCGACGAACATCTCGACAAAGTCAGAGCCGGAAATGGAATAGAACGGAACACCGGCTTCGCCCGCCACGGCGCGCGCCAGCAGGGTCTTACCCGTACCGGGGCTGCCCACCAGGAGAACGCCCTTGGGGATGCGCCCTCCCAGGCGGGTGAACTTGCGCGGCTCGCGCAGGAAATCAACCACCTCGGAGAGTTCCTCCTTGGCTTCGTCCACTCCGGCAACGTCCTCGAAGGTGACCTTGGCGGTCTCTTCGCTGATGAGCCGCGCCTTGGAACGGCCGAAGCTCATGGCTCCTCGGCCGCCGCTTCCGCCGCCCTGCATCTGACGCATGAAGAATATCCAGACGCCGATGAGCAACAGCATGGGGAACCAGGAAAGGAGCAACGTCATGTACCAGGGGGATTCGTCCGGCGGCTCCGCCTTCACCTCCACGCCCTTTTGGATCAGCGTATCGATGAGTTTGGGATCGTTGGGCGTATACACCTGAAATCTTTCGCCGGAACTCTTGAGACCCGTGACCCGCTGTCCCTGAATCTTCACCTCGGCCACGCCGCCGCTTTCGACCATGGACAGGAACTCGCTGTACGACGGCTGATCCTGCGGCATGGGCGGCTGGTTGAAGAGGTTGAAGAGAACGACCATCAAAACAAAGATGATCGCCCAGACAACGAGATTTTTCATGTGATTATTCAAATAAGCTTCCTCCGGGCACCGAGGCGTTGAGCCCTCTCGCCCTCTTGAGCAGACCGCACCCCGAGGGCACGGTCAATGGTTTGCAAGCCGGTCAGGTTTCTAGAGTAATGCCCTCGGGCGAAAAATCAAGTGAAACGAGGCAAAAAAACCGTGTTTGAAATTTACACGACCGAACCAAGCCAATCCCGCAACGAGTCGATCTGCGTGTTTACGGACTCCGGTCCGGTGCCGCCGGGGCTGGCGCGCCGCTCCACGGCCACCCGATAATCAAGCACATGATAGATGTCCTCATCGATCTGACCGGAAAACCGATTCATTTCCTCGATGCTCAGATCCTCAAGCCCCACGCCCCTGCTCTCAGCATAGCCGACGGC